>JABIAA010000105.1 GCA_018656485.1 bacterium
AAGAAAATCGACCTGTTTCTTTTTTGTGGAGACGCATACAAAACTGCCCACCCGACTCCAACTCAGCAGAAATTATTTCTGCAGCAACTCTTCAGGCTTTATGAAGCAAAGATCCCGGCTGTAATAATTGTTGGGAATCATGACAATCCCCTCAGTTTAGGCAAGGCTCATGCACTCGATGTTTTTTCAGATTTGCCAATCGAGGGGTTTCATATATTTGCAAAGCCGGAAAATAAAGTCATCGAGACAAAAAGCGGGCCTGTACAAGTAACGGGAATTCCATGGCCGGCGAGGCACACGCTTTTGGCAAAGGGACACGGCCGCGACAAAAATTCAGCGGAGATTGCAAAGCAAATTGGCGAGAGGGTTGGAGACATTATTTCAATGTTAGCCTCGGAGCTTGATAATAATGTTCCAGCGATTCTTGCGGCGCACCTCACTGTCAGCTCAGGAGTTTTCTCTGGATCGGAACGAACCGCGGTTTTGGGTTCGGATCCCGTTTTGTTGCCGTCGCAACTAGCAATTAAGCCATTCGACTATGTTGCGCTGGGACATTTGCATCGACACCAGAACTTGAACAAGGGCGGCGCTCCAGTTGTTTATTCTGGATCGGTTGACCGAGTGGACTTTGGTGAACGAAGTGACATCAAAGGGTACTGTGACATTGTCATCGATCAGTCGAAGTCTGCAGGAGCGAGGGCATCGTATGATTTTGTGAAGTTGCAATGCAGAGAGATGAGGCACATAGAGGTATCGCTCAACACAAAAACAACGCAAACTGAGCAGATCATAAATGAAATCCGAAAAGCAAAAGTTGACGACACCATTGTAAAAATTGTTTATCACCTCCCAGAAGGAGCAACCGACAATGTGTCATTGCACGGAATTCAGCAGGAGTGCAGCGCGGCAACGATTGCATCCGTCATTCCTGTGCACCACAGGCCAGTTCGGGAACTTCGAACGACATTCGATGTTAAGACCGACCCCTCGGATATGCTGAAACATTATCTTGAGGCACAAAAAATTACGGGCTCCAAGCTAGAGCAGCTCCTGGAAAAATCGTCAGGCCTGATGGCAGAACTTGATGAGGCCGCCACATCGTAAAATTGCCAGGCCTGTCTCGGCGTGGTATATTTTTCTCTGTAGGATTGGGGCTTTTTGGGGTGCCAATAAAATGTCTAAGCAAATATTTCTGACAAACACACTCGGACAAAAAAAAGAACTCTTCGCTCCGATTCGTGACGGAAAAGTTTACATGTACGTGTGTGGAATCACACCGTACGACTATTCGCACATTGGCCACGGCAGGTCATATGTGAACTTCGACATTCTCGTAAGACTCCTAAGGTTTTTGGACTATGACGTCACATACATCCGCAATGTAACCGACATTGATGACAAGCTACTGAAAAAAGAAACCGAAAGCGGTCGTAACTTCAAAGAGATCGCCAAGTTTTACACAGACGACTTTCGTACACAGATGCAGGCAGTTGGATGTTTACAACCCACGCACGAACCCAATGCAACCGATCACATCGACGACATTATCGAAACAATTCAATCGTTGATCGACAAGGGGCATGCATATCAACTTGGTAGCGATGTCTACTTTGATGTTTCAAGTTTTGAGCCATACGGAAAACTCTCCGGGAAAAATTTGGACGACCTCCGCGAGGGAGCAAGGGTCGCAGTCAACGAGCAGAAGCACAACCCCGAAGACTTCGCATTGTGGAAGGGAAATTCACAAGACCTGTTTTGGAAAACTCCGTGGGGACACGGGAGACCGGGTTGGCATATTGAATGCTCAGCAATGATTCACAAGTTTTGCAAAGACGGACTTGATATCCACGCTGGGGGAGCAGATTTAATCTTTCCGCATCATGAAAACGAGATCGCGCAATCTGAAGCAGCTTATGGAATTCCACTTGCAAAGACATGGCTTCACAATGCCCTGCTCAACATCGACAATGCAAAGATGTCGAAATCAGCAGGCAAGATTATTTCGTTGCGTGAGATGTTTGCAAAACATGACCCAATGTCCGTTAGATTTTATTTCTTGCAGCACTCGTACCGCACACCAATAAATTTTGCTTACGAAAAAATCGAATCTTCTGACAAAGCTCTTAGAAGACTTTTCGCAGCAATCGGTGATAACCAAGGAAACTTCGTTGCCGGAAGTGAAATTGTTAAAGAAGCGTTGAGCGCGATTTGTGATGACCTCAATACGCCAAAGGCGCTTGGGATTCTTTTCGAGAACATCGGAAAAATTCGTGAGTCTGATGAACTCGCTTCGGGTGTAGCATGGCTTCTAGAAAATATTCTTGGCATCAAAG
>JABIAA010000106.1 GCA_018656485.1 bacterium
GTTGCACAGATCCGCGGAGAAATCGAAAACACAACTTCCGATTACGATCGTGAAAAACTACAAGAACGCCTCGCAAAACTTTCCGACGGTGTGGCAGTCATCAAAGTTGGTGCTGCAACAGAAACCGAAATGAAAGAAAAGAAAGATCGCGTTGATGACGCACTTCATGCAACACGCGCTGCGGTTGAAGAGGGCATTGTCGCTGGTGGTGGAGTTGCCTTTTTAAGGGCAATAAGTTCACTCGACAATCTTAAACTTGAAGGCGATGAAAAACTTGGGCTTACGATTGTGCGACGCGCACTCGAAGAGCCAGCAAGAATTATTGCTGACAATGCTGGCTACGACGCATCAGTCGTTGTCGACAAAGTTAAAAATGCAAAAGGGAACATCGGATTCGACGCGAAGAGCGAAGAGTTTGTTGATCTCATTAAAGCTGGTGTTGTTGATCCTGCGAAGGTTACTCGATATGCGTTGCAAAATGCTGCATCGATTGCCGGGCTGTTGCTAACAACCGAAGCTGTCGTCAGTGAAATTCCTGAGGACAAGCCAGCTGCCCCAATGCCTGCACCAGGCGGAATGGGTGGCATGGGCGGAATGCCGGGAATGTATTAATTCCGGAACCAAATTGAACTTATAGTGGCCCCCGGGAATCCCGGGGGCCACTATTTTATTTATACCTCGTCATTTTCGCTTTCCCGGGCCCACGGGGGAGGTTCAGTCTCTATCGATTGTTTCTCTCTTCGCTCAAAACCAAGTTGTTAAATATGGTTGCGACTTCTTTAGATTCCTTTTGTGCCAAAGCCAGAGAGCGTTGTGCAGCCCTTTGTATTTCAATTCGTTGTGTTTCACAGACCTCCGGCCACAAGTCTTTTTGCTTTTCTTTTGTTTTTATTTTTTCAACTGCCTTTATGAATTTCTTCAAAGCATTGTAATGTTTTCTGGTGACTGCGATGTCTTCGCATAGTTTGTTAAATGCGACAGAAACTTGCGATGGGTTTCGCAGTGTCATCTCGCGGATCTGTGACATTTTGTTGGTCGACAATGCGTTTATCTCTTCATTGAGTGACATCTGATAAAGTCTTACCCACTCATCGATTGCTATTTTATGGCATGCAATTCCAACTTCGAGTGCGATCGACTGGAGTCCTGGCTTAAAGTATAGTCCTTCGAGGCTTGTTGCATGTCTGCGGAAAAAGTTTGCTCCAGGAATTTTTTTTGTTCTAATTATTTTTTCTTGTCCAACAAGTTGCCGAAGTAGTGATATTTCTTGGGATTTTTCTTTTATAACAGATTTAATTAATCCAGAGCCTCCGACTGGAGCACCGATTACTTTGTTGACCAAAAACTCTGTTGCACGGGACAAAAGAGCTGCCCGATATGCTACAGGATCTTTAGAATGTTTTTTTATTTCTTTTACTTCTTGTGGAATCAAAAGTGGGAACAAAATTGATTCGATGGCTTTGTTGTTCATTTTTTCGAAAACTGATTTTGCATCGATTTCAACTGCGTACATGTATTTTTTTTTGACCTCCGCGGAAAAGCATTTTCCTGGATCACTGGAATCGCTGAAAAATCCTAATGCCTTAGAGTGGGCTTTGTCTGCCTTTTTCAGAAATTTTCCTTTTTTGCTTGGATGGCTTTGGGCACCACATTCGTATTCTTTTTTCTTTTGCGTGTAATGTTTATTCGCTTCGAAGCCAGTGGCAGTGGCCCCTCGAATTGTTATCACAAATCCTTTTTTGGCACGTGCAAGTTGTGTTGTTCTTTCTTCTGGAATTGTTTCATCGCGCTTTATTTTTTTTCGTTTCATTCGGTAGAGGAGTAGCTCAAGTTTTCCAAGTTGGCTTTGGATATGAGTTAAGCTTGTGGCCAGTACGTCAGAGTTGATTTTTTGTCCGTTGAAAATAGATTCCAAGGTTTTGTTTATTGATTGCTGCAACGCATCAATCTCGGTCTGTAAGAGTCGAATTTTTTTATCACGGTTTGATGCGGCGGCTTGGCTTTCTGAATCTTTGTCAAAGGTGTCGCCAGTTGTGAGCTCGAACATTATATCGCTCGGATCGATTTCCGCAGGTTTTGAAGTTATGATTCCACTTTTCCAAACATCGTATTCTGTATTGTTGTTGGCGTGGATTTTTTTTCTGTGTGGTGTTGATCTTAACATTTTTGATTTTTGTGCTGTTGGATTGAACTTACCAAAGCCGGGAGTTATGCTTTCGAAATCTACTGAATTGTCATAAATATCATTGGAATCATCTTTATGCGCTGCAAAAGCGGTGGTGCTGGTAAGTGCAACCAGGAATAAAAATATCTTTTTCATTTTTTCCCCATTAAAAATATATGCCGAGGGAGAAACTAATTTCTCTACCCCGGCAACAACTTTACTTTGTTTTTTTATGCATTGATTTTGCGTATTTTGCAGGATTTATTTTTCGAATAATCTTTTGTGGAGTTTTCTTCTTGCGAACAACCGGCTTTGCTTTCTTTGCAATGGCTGCGAACTCCTCGGGTGTTACTGGTAATTTCGGCGTTTGTGATTTTATTGCACCAACATCAACGCTAAGTGCAACAACAAATAATGCAGCAACAACTGCACCCAATAACTTTTTCATAACAACCTCCATTTTGTCATGACCAACTAAATTTTTTTCGTCCTGGTGTAAAACGATTTTTTTCCCTTTTTTTGGATTTGTTTTCTTATTTCTTAAGCTTCATTTTTTGCATAAGCCTGCCGAGTTTCTGCTGAGATGCTGGCTTAGCAATTCGCGGTTGTTTTTGTCTTACTTCTTGGGAATGTTTGTGTGCTTTGTACAATGCTGCTCCTCCTTCTCCAGAAAAGGCTTTTTCAAGGGTTTCCGTTGATGCTTTTTCGGTTGCCATTTTTGCAAACTCAATACTTCTTAGCAGGGTTGGAGATGTTTTGTACTGTGGAAGACTTTGTTTTCTGGAAACAGCACGTTTTATTTCTTCGACAACATCATTTATTGGAACACTTGCCATTGCATCAAGTCCGCTATTTTTTCTCAGTGTTTCTGTAAGTTGTGCTCTATCAACTCCCAGTGCTACGAGTTTGCTCTTAAGTTTTTCGATTTCTGTTTGATCTACTTTTGACTTCTCTGCTGACTGCATCTCTTCGGTAAGTCTAGAAAGCAACAGCATTCTATCTATTCCAGAGTCGGTCATCCCCCAGGTTTTTTTAAGTATTTTTCTTTGCTTGGCGGATTCTTCAGGGTTGTTGTTTTGCCTTGCTTTAAGTAGAAGTCTAAAATCTCCCTTGTAGGTTCGTATTATTTCGTATATCGTGCTGTCGCCTTTGGTGCTTAGTGTTTTTTGTAGGTTTTCGATTTCCAATAAATCTTGCCCTGACGGTGGATTAAATTTCAGCCTCACTCCTGCAAATTTCATAGCGGAATGGACTGCTTCTCTTGCTTCATAGAAAGCATTTGATTTCTCTGTTTCAAATTTTGCGTAGGCCTTTATTTTTTGTTCTGTTGTTAGTTTGGTATTGTCGAGTATTTCCTTCAGTTTGTTAAGATCTTCAACCCCGATCACTTCAGAGAATCTTGTGTCGGCAATTGTGTCGGTAACAAATTTCTTGATTTCTCCAATCCTTTTTTCAAATGCAGAATTATTACTAGCATCCGTGTTTCGTGTTGGAGTCCATTCTTTAAGCTCGATTGTTTCTTGCTCGTATTTTTTTTTGAAATATGTTGGTCTTTCAAAAGAAACTTCTGGTGTTTTATACAATTTGCTGGAGTATAAACTTGGGTTTTCTCTTTTTAGTTCAGCTATTTGTTCTTGCGCTTTTTTGAACTGAGGATCAAAATACCATGTCAAATCGCTGGCAGGGTTTACTCCCAAGCTTGTGATTTTAAATGCTGTCCAAAGAGATTTTGGCTGATTTGGCCTATGGGAAGCTTCATCCTTTGATTCAACGATGTCTGCAACCATTTTGTTTGAATAAATACTTATTGCAGCCCGCTCAGCGTCGTCGTTGTTGCCATATGTGTCTCTAAAATACTCTTCGGAAACCCCCAACTCACTTAGGAGTTTATTTGTTTCGTCATTGCCTCTTGGGGAAGAATCAATCAGTTCTCGCAATTTGCCAGACAGAATTGACTTGCGTAGCATTTTATCGATTTCTTCTTCAGGCATTCCCCAAACTTCAATTAGCTCTTTTCTGTGTTCGTTTGCTTGTTCTGCATTTCCACTGGCAACAGCGGCAAATGTTTTCTGTAATCCTGTTTTATATGCGCTTATCATGTCACCTGTAAAATTTCTAGATTCTGAAATTCTACCTGAGCTGTCCGTATCGGTGATGTTGCTTTTGATTGCGTCATTTGCTTGCTTCCAAGTTTTTATGATTTCAGTTGTTGGAAAATCATTCGGGTATTTATCAGCAATGGCAGAAAAAGATTGTTTATCATTTGCATAAAGGCCGTAAAACTTTGTAACTACTTCTGCCGGAGGGATCTTGTTTTTGACCAGCGTAGAGAAGAAATTCGTAACTTCGTTGGCTATTTTGCCGTCTTTTTCAAGCCTTGAAATTGTTTTTATAAATGACTCCTGAGAATATTCGTCATAAAATTTATTTTTGAATTTTGCAATTGCGCCGGCAAGAGAGTCCTTTGCTGGTGCAATTTGATTGATCGGAATGCCATAGCACGATGTTCCAATGACAACCACAAATAATGCAGCAACAGCTGCACCCAATAACTTTTTCATAACAACCTCCATTTTGTCATGACCAACTAAATTTTTTTATGCCAATTTTTATCTGTCGGGGCAGGGCCTACTTCTTCCCAGATCTTCCAGGGATGCGGTTTTTAAACGCGGCATAGCCTTTCCGTGCGAGTTCTTTGGTGCATTCAAGCCCGTATCGCACGCGTCCCTTCAGTCCCTGCCAGTGATGTTGGACCCAGAAGGGCAGGTGCCCCAACTTGGGTCCGTGCTCTAACGTTTGTCCGTCCCGCTTTTGGCTTTGCTCATGGGCGTTACAGCACCCATCATATTTTTTGTGTTCCATAGGTTAACCTCCATTTTTGTTAATCGATTAAATTCTTACTTTCGCACGCGTTCAATGTCAGGTCCACGCATTGGGCGGGCCGTTTCATTCGCCGCACCGCCTAGCCTCACTCTATCTTTTGCTGTGCCGCTAAATGATCTTGTTCGGCGGATCGGCCCGTCGGAATCGTTTCCTGTTGAGCCAGAACTAAAGGATTTCGTGCGACGAATTTGTCCTGTGGCATCATCGATAACATTGCGAGCAGACCTTCTTGTTTTGGTAATTTCTTCAATGCCGACAGGTCCTCTGTGTTTTTTCCATGCCCTCTTAATTGTTGCTGCTGCTGTGATTTTTCCTACGCTCTCTTGCGTGGCAGTGCTTAACTGCGCGGTTCTTTTTCTAAGTGCTGAAACTTGTTTTACGCGTTCTTTTCGTTGTTCAATTTCTGGGGCAAGAGCTGCTCTCTTCAAAGCTTCCATGCTTGTGGCTGATGAACTTCCGCCGATTTTTTTAGTGCCTGTCGCGCTTCCGAATCTTGTAGCTTCAGTGTCAGCGGTTGCCGCAGCAAGTCGCTCAAGTGGGCTCAAATTCATATTTTTTGATATCCCATCTGCGTTGTTCACGATCGCACCAAGGCCTTTAAGCTTTTCTTGCAGAGACGAAATTTTTTGTTTGTTTCCGATATCTTCTTGGTCTGCTAGCTGTTTAGATTTCTGGTTCACAAGATCGTCGAGCCCACTTCCGGCGAGTGTTTTGGCCTTCGTTTTTTCAAGTTCACTAATTTGTTTCTGGATGTCTGCT
This sequence comes from bacterium, assembly GCA_018656485.1. Taxonomy (GTDB): domain Bacteria; phylum Babelota; class Babeliae; order Babelales; genus JABIAA01. The sequence continues at coordinate 5,807 of JABIAA010000106.1, forward strand.
TGTTCTTGCTCTGCCGCTTTTTTCACCGCTGAGACGCTATTTTTAGCCGTCTCAGCTTCCAAGTCGCTGAGTTGTCCTGCAAGTTTATTTCGCTTCGTTGTTTCAGCTTCCAACTGTTTGCTAAGCGTCGCCACTTTTTTAACGTCACTTCCAGCATTTTCAATGTCTGCTTTCAATTTTGTTACAGCTTTCTCAGAGGCTTCGAAATTTTCCGCGGCTTGTTTAATTTTCTTTTCTGCTGATTTTTGAACTTCTGCTCCTGCGCCTGAAACTTTCTTTCTTAGTTTCTCCAAGGCGCTTGAAGTTTCTTCCGTGTCTGCGGCAACACCGCCGACGGTACTTGTTGCGACTTTAATTGCTTCGTCTGTTTCGGTTTTTCTTTTCTGGGCTTTCTCGGTTTCTTGTTGTTTCAGAGCTCCGGCTTCAGTGTCGATTGTTTCTTTGCTGGCTGCGACTCTCTTGTCGATTGCTTCGACTTCGCGATCAAGGGTTCCGGACTGTCCCTTTAGAGATGCAATCTTATTTTCCGCATCTAGCATGATCTGTTGAGCTTTTGCTTCCCCTGCAGCGGTTCCCTTAATTTTTGATGCTTCCGTTTTTTCCGTTTCAAGTTTTTTGATTTGTTTTTCAATGTCAGATTTTTGTTTTTTGATTGCTGCTTTTTCTTCGGCTGCGACAGCTTCAACGGCCTCTAGTTTTAGCGTTTTTTGCTTGCCGTCGAAGTCATCTAAATTCGAACGGGCTGTTTTCAGTTTTTTATTGAGTTTCCCAAGATCATCTTGTGAGGTTGCTTTTCCAGCTTGTTCCTCCAGCTCTGCGACTTCGGCATTTAGTGTCGTACGTACTTTTTCTGTCTGATCGTCAACGTATTTTTTGATTGCGTCTTCAAGCTCTTTGCCGCTGGTTTCTGCCATGAGGGTTTTGATTTGTTTGTCTGTTGCGCTTTTTATAGTTTTGATTTCTTTTTTAATTGATTTTGCTGGAGCGGCAGCGCCGACAGGTTCGGCAACTTCAACTTCAACGTTATTGCCTACAACCTTTTCTTCTGTTCCCTCAGCGTCATTACTGTCTGCCGTAGCAGCTTTTTTCTTTCTGCTGAATAAACCTTTAAACTTGTTTTTTGCTTTTACAAAGCGTTCTTTAACCTTTGTTCCGACTCCGGCTGCGGGTTTTTTTGGAGTCTGGATATTTGCAGAAGCGCCTGGCGCAGCACCAACAGATTTGGTCGCTGGATCGGTGTTCGCAGTGTTTTTAAGTTTTGCCGCTTCAGCTTCAAGCAATTTTGTTTTATCGTTAAGCTCTGCGTCTAAAGATGTTTCTCTCCCTGTAACGCCGGCAGAGTATTCGTCGAGATTTTTATCCTGAATTTCCAGAGATGCCAGTTTTTTTGCTTTCTCTTTTTCAAACTCGGCTTTCAATGTTTCGTCGCTTGGCGTTGAGCCTGCTTTCGATTTTTCTTTTGCACTGGCGAGATCGAATTTTTCGGCATCAACCGCTTGTCTTTCGGCTTCAACTTTTGCCTTGCTCCCTTTAATTCTTTCTTGCTCCTCTCCTCTGAGCGCCTTGAGTGTCTTTTTCTTAAGTTCGACTTGATCTGTGTTGAATTTATTGATTTTCAATTTTGTGTTTGTTAACTCAGTTTCGAGCTTTGGCTTGTTTTTTTTGTTTGCGGATTTGATTTGTATTTCCAGAGCTCCAACTTCGGCGTCCAGTGCAACACGAACTTGGTCTGCTTGCTCAGTTAAAAATTTGACAGTGGCGACTTCGATTCCCTTGCTTTCAGCCCCTTTGTTCATGCTGGCTTTGGTAACAGCTTCCTCGGCCTTTTTTAGAAAGCCCTTGAGCTTTTCGGAGTCATTGGGTTCTTCTTTTAGTTGTGTTTCTACGCTGTCTGCATTGTCGGCGACTGCTTGGTCAGAGTCTGCGTTCATTTTGTCTAGCGGCTCTTTA
>JABIAA010000107.1 GCA_018656485.1 bacterium
GCAGTTTGCAGGTGTTGTGACCGAGCCGACTCCTAAGCTTTTCTTTGCAACGACTTCATTGCGTTGTGTAACGAGATCGACGTCGATCTTTGGGGTTCTGCGCCCGGAATTGTTAAGCTGCATACTGTCAATCTCGACGATCTTAACTGCATTTGCCCGACCTAATCCACCCACAGCGAGGACCACCGCAACCATTATTTTTAGTGATGTGTTCATAGAATTTCCTTTTTTCGAACAATCATCTTTGGAACGAGAAGGCTATGATTTATATAGGTGGTTTGCAAACGATGGCCGAAAACTGTGTTTAAACAGCAAAAATGGCTTGTTTATAAGTTTCCGGAGGGTTCATTGTGGGTTTTATTTTATGTAGCCTGAACTTAATCCAGCCAACCAAATTATCTTTCGTATCTTTTTTGCATAGTTTTGTATCGTGATTTCCTTTTTCTACATGGCGTAGTACCTTCTTAGAATCTAGAGAATGTCGATCGGTGGGCCCTTCATGGTAAATTTCTTTTTCAAAGTCTATGGGTGTCAGGCCAATGTTGCCGACTCAGAGGGCATTTCGCGATATCTCGAAGAGCTCGGTTGCTCGCGTGTTGCTCAAGAAAGAGATGCCGATCTCATTCTTGTGGTCTCATGTGCCATCCGTGCCAAGGCCGAGCAGAAGATGTTTTCATACGTCGGGCGGCTTAAAAAGTTTCGACTTACACGGTCATATCTGAAAATTGGCGTCATCGGATGCGTTGCAAGTTATCGCAAGTCGGAAATACTCGATCGTTTTCACAACATCAGCTTTGCCCACGGGGCACGCGATGATATGCGGGCGTTACAGGCGATTTTGGCAGATGTTGTTGTCGAGCTTGAAAAGATTAAGTTGGTTTGTGTGTCCGGTGAGAAGCCAGAAGAAAATAAAAGGGTCCGTGATGTTGCGAAATGGTTCAAGCCAGCAATGTCCGACGAAAAAAGAATTGTTACCCATGGTGGTGGCACTCGGGGTGCCAAAGAAAATTTGTCCGGTGCCAAAGCTTTTCAATCTTCGTACGTGAATATTTCAACTGGGTGTAATAACTTTTGCAGCTACTGCATCGTGCCATTCGCGCGTGGACGCGAGGTTCACTATGCCATGGACTCAATAATCGAGCGAGTTAAAGTTGATGTTGCAAGCGGGGTGCGAGAAATTCATCTGCTTGGACAAAATGTGAATTCGTATTTTGATCCAGACTCAGGCGAAAGATTTGCGACACTCCTTGAGCGCGTTGCACAGGTTCCGGGAAACTTTTGGGTCAAATTCATGAGTCCGCATCCTCGTGACATGACGACGGACATTTTGGAAATCATGAATCGATATCCAGAAAAGCTGTGCGCATGGATTCACCATCCGCTACAGTCTGGCTCGAACAGAATTCTTGAACTTATGAATCGTCCCTACACCGTTGAAAAATATCTTTCACAGATTTATGAAATGCGAGAAAAACTTCCAAACATTACAATCTCGACTGACGTAATTGTTGGCTTCCCAGGTGAGACACAAGACGATTTCGAGAAAACGATGGCTGTGCTTGAGGCAGTTCGCTTTGATAACGTGTTCTCATTTATTTTCTCACCACGTTGCCATACAAAAGCGTATGACATGAAAGATCCACTTACCTATGCAGAGAAGCATGCACGCTTAGAAATTCTACAAGCCGTTGTGAAGGAACATTCACATGAGAGAAATAAAACACTTATCGGCAAGAAGGTTCGTGCGATTGTCGAGCGGAAGGGTGAGCGTGGCTTCCTGATCGCGACAACTGAGGGGAACAAGCACATTCGACTTGACTCGAGTGACGAGGCCTTTGTGAATGAATTTGTCATGGTGAAAATTAATTCCGCTGGCGTGGTCTACCTCGATGGCGAGATATTTGATGAAAAAGTGTCTTGTAAACAGTGTGGTTAGAAGATATCCTTGTATTGATGTTGGGCGACATAGCCAAGTGGTAAGGCAGCGGTTTGCAAAACCGCCATTCCCCGGTTCAAATCCGGGTGTCGCCTCCAAGATCTTTAAATGTGGCAGTAGTATGCCGGGGTGGCGGAATTGGTAGACGCAAGGGACTTAAAATCCCTCGGACCTTTGGTCTGTGCCGGTTCGATCCCGGCCCTCGGCACCAGCCTTCTGCGCAAGGCTGGCGGAATTCCCTTTGGTTGTTTTTTTCTTGAACAACTCAGTTAAATAAAACAGAAACACAGTGAGTTAAGTGTATTTTTTCTAGCATATTTTGAGTCGGGTGGGCCCAGGCTGTCCGCCGGCGGAGTTACTCTATACTTGACAAAATTGTGTTAATAAACAATCCTCAAGTGGTTGGTACGCCATGAGAGGCATGTGGCGTGTGTATGGGGCGTTCAGTCCCGCTTTGACCAAGGAGACGAGGTTATGAACAAGGCCGCACTTATCGAGCTTATGGCCAAAGAAACGGAAATGTCTAAGGCTGCGTGTAAAATCGCGCTTGAGGCTTTCGTTGAAGTTGTAGGCGTATCACTTAAGAAGGGAACTTCCGTTGTTCTTACAGGATTCGGAACCTTTTCAGTGATGAAGCGCAAGGAACGCGTTGGCGTAAATCCAGCAACGGGTGCCAAGATGCGCATCCCACGCAAGAAGGTTCCTAAGTTCAAAGCTGGCAAACAGCTGAAGGACATTGTCGCGTAGACAAACCTCTTGTTGAAAAGATTTGGGCGGGTGTCGAAAGACGTTCGCCCTTTTTTCAATTTTTGCGTGGTCTAGTGGAGTGTGCTCTTTGTGTGATACATTATTCACGTCTAGTCGTGTATACGATTTTTAAAGGGGTTTTACATGTTCGGTTTCTTACAGAACGCGTCAGACTGGGTAGCCGATACGGTCAGTCAGCTTGGCCTTGAAGAAACTCTTCAAAGTGTCGGGCTTAACGCGGCCGAAGTTGGACACGCTGCGGTTTATCTAGGAATCGGTGTTGCAGCCGGATTCATGACGCGAAAATATTTTAGAATTCTCGTCGTCGGATTGCTCATAGCATTTTTGTGCGTTAAGTGGATGGAGTTCAAAGGCTTCCTCGTTGTTGATTGGTCAACCTTCAACCAATTTGTTGGCCTGGACAGTGTGACCGATGCCCACATACAAAATATGTTTTCC
>JABIAA010000108.1 GCA_018656485.1 bacterium
AATAAAGTCCGAGCGCACAAGAACTGTTTGTCCCGTTGTGACCGATGTCGTAGAGGTGTCTGCCACCTGCTGGACAGACAAGACATCCTGAAGCTCTGCACCACGTGGAACGAAATCCTGGTCGACGCGCCTCATCGAAACTTTTCGGAACGGAATAACTGTTCTGATTCCTAAGCGCCCACGACCGGCAGCCATCGGAAAAACAATTCGCCCACCGATTAGCACTGAATTTTCCGTGTACTCTGCTCTGGTTCGAATCGCGGCAGTTCTTAAAAGTGGATTATAAAGTTCCGATGCGTTGGTGACGTAGCAATCTGGAAAAGCTTCAGCAATATCGAAATCCGACTTTCCAAAAATTAAAGAACTTAATTCCTCTGTGTCGGTCCCATGTGTTTTGTAGGCGCGCGAGGCGTACCTCATAAAGTTGGAAGCCCAGACCTTAATTTTGCGATCTTCTTTTGGCTCGTCGATATCAAAAAGATATCTCATCGGGCCCTTCTCAGAAAGTATCGGCGCCCGAAACTCATGGGCCCATGTTCGCCCACAAGTGCCCAACAAAATTAACGCGAAACACAGCACACGCCATTCATAGCTTATTTTCATGCTCCCCTCTCATGGTCAGCAGACCCAACGAGCTAAGCGCGCCCTAGTAGGTGAGGTTTATGCCCGCGTGAATATCTTGTTCCCTTGGTAAATTTTTTCCAGCAAAGGTGTAGCTTCCACCGATAAACATTTCGCAGTAATCCGTGGCCCGCAATGAAGTTTCAAAACGAACCTTGTGTCCAACCGAGTTCGTATATTTTTCTGCAACATCTGCGTCAAGTGCATATTCATCTGTCGCAAATGCATTTGTTGTCGAATTATATTTTTTCCCTAACCATGTCTGCATATTCGCAACACTAAACGTAATGTTGTCTTTTCTTTTCCATAAAAGTTCGTAACCGAAAACCGACGATAAACTTTGTGTTTCTGGATGAAAGAGATTGCAGTCGAGCCTTACAACGAGGTACTGCCAGTCAACATTCGCATCAACCTGTGGTCCCATATTTTTTATGTCCGCACCCGTGAAAGCTGCGCAACGTTTTTCTGTATGCTCAAGCGCAAAGGAATAGTACATGTCACCTTTTGCGGTAAGCCATGTGAACGGTTGCCATGCAAAAGTTCCACCGAAGCGAGCTTCCCAATGTTGTCCGTTGCCACGCCTAACTTGGTATGGATTGCTCCAGTACTCATCGCCACGACCTGTAGGCGCACGAACACCAATGTATCCCTCGGCTTTCATTTTTTCATTCAAGAGGTGCTCGTAGCCAACGTCGATATCAATGTCACCCAAGCCAACATCACTGGTCGTTTCAAATTTATAGCCGCGATCTGCAAGCCACTCTCGCGGGTTCTCGGTAACCTGTTCCGAAAGAATTCTCAAGTTGTCCATCGTGCCACCCGTGTCAACACCTTCGATTTGGGTTGCATCGTTTCCACGGAATGGAATTAACCACATTCTAGCCTTGGTATCTTGATCTGTTTTGCGATCAGCAACGGTTTTAGATGCATCTTCCGCGAGGTTGGCATAGGTTCCTGATGTGTCGCTGAAATAGGAAAGGCCGCTACCACCGCCACCGGCAGCAGGAACAGCAGAGTACGATGACCCGCTCGCTTTTTTGTCTGACACAACTGCAACGTTCGAAGTAACGCTTGGAACATGTGGAATTAATCCTTCATCAACTCCCACAACAGCCAAGCACTTTGTCGCATCGGTTTGGTTTTGATCCGCGGTATCTTCAGAACCAAATGTGCAAATCTCATGTCCACCAACTTTTATTTTTCCGGTAAAATCGAGTGCTGGATTTTTGTGATTTGATTGTTGCAATGCTTCCGCAAAGTCCGCACGGATCGCCACTGATTGCTTTGCAGTTACACCAGTGTCAGTCGATGGCTTTGCAACCGGCTGAACCGTAAGAACATCCTGAAGCTCTGCGCCTCCGCGAACGCCACTCTGGTCTGTTCGCTCAATCTCGACACGTCGCAATGGAACTGTTGCACGGATTACAAACCGTCCCTTGTCCTCAAAGACAGGACAACTCCAGCGCGCACCCATTATGCATGAGCACTCGGTGTACTTCGCTCGGGTTTTAAATTTTGTGGTCCTGAGAAGCGGACTGTAAAGTTCGCCAGCTTGCTCTACTAAACAATTCGGGAAAGCTCTGGCAAGCCGAAACTCCGACTCGTTGAAAAATAATTTTGTTAGTTCACTAACGCTCGTCCCGTGGTTGATGAAAGCCTTGTTGGCACTCTTGGACGTGTACGCTGTCCACATCGTCAGCGAACTGTCACTGCCAGGTTTGTCCGCATCGAAGACGTACCGAAGCGGTCCCTTCTCGGCAACCGACGGAGATCTAAACTCCGAAGCAGTCACGGTTCCAAACATAAAAACTAAAAGCCACGGGAGCTTTTTAGTCATACGCAAAACAACCATTCTATTCCCCTCTCATCAAAACCTAGGTGGCATCGAGCCTTTAATAGTCGCGGGGAATTTCCCCGCGACATTGCATTTACCCTACCGGCTGTCACGCTTATTCAGCAACAAAACTGACGTTTGGCGCACGTGGTGGCTCTGGAAGTGTGTACGATGCTGGTCCACCATCCGCATCAACTGTTGCAGAAAGAAGCGCTCCAATTTTCGCTGCACCCTCTGGAGTTTTATCACTAAACAGAGGGATGTTAGCTGTTCTTGTAATTGTTGTTCCATTTACATAACCAATTCGGTATTCAAATTGCGTGTGACCTAGGGTTACAAACTTCGATGGCGACTGACTTGTGAATGGCGTAAACCCAAGATAGTTGAACACGTCTTTTTGTTTTCCATAAAATCGTTTGCCGTTAGCAAGTGAAGATTCGTAGCCATCATCGGTACTGAGAATCGTCCTGATATTCGTGTCTGTTTCACCACCTGAAACGGTGTATGGAAGTGTAAGATCGGTTAGCGCAAGCTGCCGCGTAATGATTCCCGAACCCATGATCGTGTATTTGTTGTTGTTCGCGGTTACATTGGTCGAGTTGACCGCAGTTGCATAGCCACTTGAATCACGGGTCCACTCATCTACAAGAGCTGTTGCAGTTGATACGACACTTGGTTGGAACGGCGTAGCTGAAGTAACGTAGATGAGATTTCCTCCACCGCGCCAAATCGCCTCGTTGGAATTTCCAAGATCAATAACATACTTCGTTGCAGGGCCAATCAACATTGCAGAAGATTTGCTATCGCTTCCTAAGTAAATTTGGTTGTTACTGAAGCTTCCCTGCACAACCCTTAAGTCAATTTGTGCAACATCGTACAGCGCCCGAATCCTGCAATCATCGAATTCTTCTTCGTGAAGTTTCACTCCGGCGCCCAATCCAAAGACTCCCTCGCGGTCAACGTGCACTTGTGCGCGAGGACCATAAACACGAAGTGTAAAGTAGATGCTCTGACTTGTTCCGTCAGCCACATTCCCAACCTGAAAGACCCCTCCGGAAGTATTTGGATCTCCAATCAACATCGCAGCTTCTTTTTGCACACTGATTGTCAAATTTGTTTCTGGAGTTCTCGCATCTGCCTCAACACCAACAATAGATTTGTCCATAACTCTCATGCGCGCATTCTTGTTAAGCCAAATTTGTCCGACACCCATGATGCGCGATCGACCAACAGCAACGTTGTCCGTTCCGCAAAGATCACGTGCACTAGTTCTTGTTGTAAGTCTTTCTTCCGACTCTTCAAAAATAAGTTCAGAGTTATCGTTCATGTACAACACAGGAGCAGCCGCCGCCCTGTCGGCAGTAACCCACGCATCCTCCCCAGCATCAGGGTTACTGGCATAAGGAAAACGTAATGTCGAACCCGCCTCGAAGATAAGTTTTACACGACCTGCAATCGTTAGCTGCTGCGTATTTCCTAGTGTCGCCAGACTCCCGAACGCACTTAAATCCAACTCTCCACCACGAGGCACACGGATTTCGTGCGTATCCTCAGAGTAGAACGTTAAACGATGGGTTGATCCATCGCCAAATGCCGTGGTTGGAATTATCGGCTGCGGATCAGCAACAAGAATGTCACTGTTCAATTCGACAACACCATTTCCGTTTGGATAAAGTGTAATATGATTTTTTCCAATTTTATTCCAAGCTCGAACAGAGTCTGCATTCCAACTTCTGCTGCCAAGTCCAACGTGCGCATCCTTGTCGATAAACAATGCGGCATACGCACCCTCACCTGGGATCGCAGTTGCCGAAGCCGTTGTAACAAATTCACGAACCCTAGCAAAATCAGTTGTGTCGCCAGTCAAGTACAAATGCAAAGGATTTGCTGGAGTTGATCCGGTAACAACCATTTGGTCAATGCGAACACCAGATCCTGCTTGCAGGTATCCCTTTCCAGTTGGAATGGCAACCGTATCGGTTTCAATTTTTAAAGTCTTTGACATGAACGGATCGAAATTTTTTGTTTCGTTAATAAATCCACGCATAGACTTTACCGGCAAGAAACTAGATGGCTTCGTAAAGCTCTGCCACGGAATTGTGTATTCGTTCGACGTCTTCAGGAAAGTTGTGAGATCAACATTCGCCGTCGCACTTGATGGATTAAAGTAGTACGCCTGCACCGGCTTGCTGAACGCAACCTGGTGGCTCGGCAAACTCAATGTTCCAACAGGATCGCCAACTGGCACATCTGCGCTCGTTCCCATGCGAACAGCAATTGTTGTGTCCATAGAAATGTGCGGCGTTTCATCGATGTACGTGTTGTCGGTTTCATCGTAGAACATCCTGTCCGGATTTGTCGTTGTCTCAGTTCCCTCAACGGTGACCGTCGCTTGGTCAGACAAGTTTCCAACGCGAAACTTACCACCGTAGTTCACAAAAATAGTTCTGCCATTCGTTGCCGCAGTCACAGGGGACGGTGAAGAATCTCCACTCGAGTCTGAAGCGCTAAAATGAAATGGGCCTCCGACAACTCCAAGCTGTGCTGGCCGGCACGTTGCGGTTGCAGAAGTTGAGTCAAGCGTAAAGATTGACCATGCGGAAGTATCTTCCGCCAACTCTGTTCCATCCCATGGATACTGAACGACATCACTGCCGTTGGTCGTGATCCCCATGTTAGACGCATACCACCCGGCGGACATGCTCGAAGAATTTCCAAGATGAATAATATGCGTTGCTTTTTCATAAAGGTGCCTGTTGCTTGTCGTCATACCAGGTTCGTAGTGATCATCAAAAAATAATCCGACGTTGTGCGGCTCAGCATTTTGCCGGAACGTGTTGATGTATGCATTTTGCATGTATGTGCTGGTTTCACCATCCGCAAGTTTGTTCATGCTTGAGCCGAGCATGAATACGCGACCGTACCCACGCTTCGTTGTGTCCTCGGCATCACCGTGGTTGTACAAAACAATTTCTGGAGCGTTTGATCCAAAGCTTGATGCGGTTGTTCCCGTGTAAACGAGTGATTCAGCAATGGCAAGCCGTATCCCTGACACAGCAAGCGACTCATGACAAAGAATATTTGATTCATCAAGCCAAAGAACTGGAAGATCTGTGGATCCTGTAGCAATAACGGAAGCGTTGTAAGTTGGAAGTTCACCACCCACAATTGTCGGGATCGCGGTTGTTGGAGCAGCTGTCACGTTGGTGCTCATCTCGTTGTGACGGTAAGTAATATGTTGGAAAGTCGTATCTGCATTAATCAACATGTTCGGACGGTTGTAGCAATCTAATGTTGCACTCAAAGAAAACGGCCTCTTCACCGTGTAGTCGTGAGAACTGTCAACTTCAATCCCGTGGTAGTCAACCCGCACAGTTGGAAGTCGAAGCTCACCGTAGCCACCAACTTTTGAATCCCAACCAGACAAAACTCCGCTCGTGTAAATCGGCGTAAACTCACCAAAATTTATTCCAGCATGCCGTGAGAACGTCGGCGTCGATGTCGGAAGGACTCCAGTCGTCGCTGTGTACGGCCAATTCGACGTATCAAAAACGGTTGATGCATCGTAGTCATCGAAAAGTGACTTGATAGTCAAAGGTCCTTCAACGTCCAAAACACATTCACCTTCGCCAGTGGTCTCACCACTTGACGGTGCAGCAGTGTTGTAGTCGTAAGTTCCTTGTCCAATTTTGAGATCATAGAATTCCGTCGTTGATATTTTTCTGCAAACAAGGTCGAGTGTTCCAGAGCTGTTCGCACCGCAGCAGAAAAACGCTTTCGCATTTCCAAGAAGTTTGATCATGGCGGTTCTACTATTTCCAGTCACACCCGCATTGGGAGTTGCACTGTCCGCCTTGTGAGTTTTTAAAAGAATCGGATCCGCGCCGGTTGTAGAATAATCTGCAAGTCCATCGACAAAGAATGCTGACGGGTTATGTTTTTTCGTCACCGTTGTGATGCCATCACCGGAAGCTGCGATCTGCGCCGCAAGACCAGTCATTCTCATCGTGCTTGGATTTATTGCTTTCGCAACGTTTCCAGAAACGTGGTGAAGGAAGGTGTTGTGATAAACCTCGAACATCCCGTTGACTCCAAGGACCATTCCAGGTTGAACCGGATTATATCCAAGCCCTGCACTTCCATCGCCAGATCCGTTTCCGTAAATGTTACCCTTGGTGTTACTTCCCGCACCATACCAATCCGTCCCGGTATACGTGTTCGATGCAAAAGAAGGAATACTGGTACAGGTGTTTATAATCAAAAGTCCACGTGTACTTGGATCATCGTTAAATGTGTACCGCGGAATCCCATCTGATCGCACCGCATCCGTTCCCGCTTTCCAAGCTGCAACAGCGTCTGTCAGCGTCCACTTGTAATCGAAACTTCCAATTGTCGGAGTCGCGGCATACGCAAGCTCATCAGTCACGCGAACAATTGCAAGCGCACCAGCTGGCTGACGCCACTGAATATATTTTCTTATGTGCTCCATGTCGTTTGTGTTCCCACGGTGAGTCGTCTCCGTCGCTTCAGCCTGATTTCCAATCCAGTGACCACAAATGTTGAAGGCACCGTCACGATATTTATCCGCAACATCTCCACCCTTGAGATACAAGAGCAATCGGCCACTTCCTGAACATGACACATCGAACGCCATTGCAGCGTACGCGGTTGTTGTATAACTCGGGTCAACTCCAGTTTGATGGCTAGACACAAAAGTTAAATACGAGTTCCGCCCAATCTCAACGGTTGTTGTTAGATGAGTTCCATCAAGGCCACTATCTAAACCGGTATATGCCCGCCGACTGAAAACCAATTTGTTCACGCCAGCATCTTCCGCTTCAAATTTTGTTTGGTCCATGATGATGTGCGCGCGAGCACCAGCACCACCGGAAGTCCCACTCGTAATAATTTCCACCATGGTTGCATCGTCACTTCCACTGCTGTCGTACCTGCTGTCGAACGATACCATTTTTCCGTTACCAATCTTGAAATTAATTTTTCCCTGTCCAGAAAAAGTTATGCAAAGATCCTGCGAAACAGTAACGTTAGTCGAAGAGTTGTTGTACCCGGATAAAAACAGATCATCCTGTACATCAACTAAAATTTCCCCACCAAGTCCTGCCCAGAAAGCTAAATGTCCAACGTCATAAGTTGCACCACTCATACCTGGATACGTCGGAATAAAGGCAACTGGCCCTGACGCACCAACCTCAACCTCGAGGAAGTATCCAGCGGGCGCGTGAAAAGCAGCATCGCCGTCAACGATGACTGCACCTGCCGGGATGGAAATTTTATTGTCCGTCGAGCTACTTTCGGAAACATACAGTCGATTAATTTTCGTAGCCTTTGCGATCGTCGCGGTAATCACCGCCCCTGCCGAACCCATCCCAAAAACAGCCAATGCTGCGAAGAGCGCCGTTGCACGAGATAAAAAGTTACTCATCCTTCCTCCCCTTATTCCTTTTTAGTATTCTTCGCACGAAGAAGAACCAATCGCCTGAAAACACGGCCAATTTTTTCTCCTTGCGCCAACAAAAGTCAAGAGCCCGCAATAACACCTCTTCGAGCCGATCCCGTACTTATTACCGCATGTAACACTCACTTCACAACATATGAGTTTTTTTGGAAAACCTTCTGCGTGGTCAACGCACTATTCACGGGACAGTAAGTTGAATCCGTGTTAAGATTTTCTGCGTTCATTAAGTGTCTGTTCGGCTTTGAAAGGACTTTGCTGGCGCAATGAAACAAAAACTTTTAATAGGATTTTTGGTAATTTTCGTTGGAATTTGTATTCAGTTTCAGAAAAATTCGGCAGGCGCGATGGAACAAAAAACCTCAAAGGGATGTTTGATTGTTTTTGAAGGAGTCGATGGATCAGGAAAAAGTTCTTTGATCCGACAAGTCTCATTCAAGCTCTCCATAAAAAACTTCGACATCGTCAATACTCAAGAACCCGGATCAACATCACTTGGAAGAACCTTTGGAAAAATTTTAGAAGACCATGATGGCGAGATCGGAATCACAGCTGAGTTCATGTTGTTCGCAGCAAACCGCGCGGAACATATTGAAAAAATAGTTCTTCCGTCGATGGCCGAAGGAAAAGTCGTGTTGTCTGACAGGATGGGCGACTCATCAGTTGTGTACCAAGGACACGCAGGCGGACTTGATGTTGATTTCATAAAAACGGTAAACGCCTTCGCCATGAAAAACATCGAACCCGACCTAATCATTTTTCTTTCGCTCCCAGAAAAAACGGCTCTGGAACGCCTAAGAAATTCAGGTCGCCAGTTAGATCGCTTCGAAACAAGAAAAGCTGACTACAAAGAAACCGTCCGCAAGGGGTACGAAAAAGAACTGCGTGGACGAAAAAATGTTCTTGAGGTCGACGCCTCGTTGTCCACTCAAGAAATGGCTGAAAAAATAATACCCAAGATCCTAGAAACAATCAGCAAGAAAGATGTCCATGTCCGTAAAACTTCTAACCCACCAAAATAGAGCAGCACTTCTAGACGAAGCAGCATGCCTGATCAAAAAAGAACTGTGCATGTCAAATGGCCCCGCTGGAAGATGCGGATGCATAACCTGTCGGCACATTGACACGGCGACGCATCACGCCGTGCGGTGGATCACACCCGAGGGGCTGTACGTCCTAAAGGATATCGAGCCTATTTTCAAAGTGATCACGTTCGCCCTTCCGCCTGGAGAAAAATTCTTTTTCGTCATGGCCGATGTTGAAAATCTCTCAGCAACGTGCGGTAACAAACTTTTAAAAACCCTCGAGGAACCGCCCGACGGCTACAACTTCATCTTGCTCGCAAAAAATGTTGAACCGGTACTGCCAACAATCAAATCGCGGTGCCACATCATCAATGTTGACCGCGTTGGACATGAGTCCGTGCACATGCACCCGCTCGTTGAACTCTTCACATCAACAAGGGTCCTTTCACCATCAAAGTTGGAAGAAGCGCTGCGAGAGTCAGCGCCTGATCACAGCGAAAGCGTCGAACTTCTAGACGAAATTGTCAGCAAACTGAAAATGCGTATGTTAAAAAAAACGATCACAGACATCGCAGCTACGCGACTTAAAATTCTTGAATCTTTTATGAAGCGCCCACCTGGACAAGGCGGAGCAAAGCTTTTTTGGAAAAACATCTTCCTCGCACTTTTCAATAAATGAGATCCCAACACCGGGGAGCAAAATACATCATTCAAAGATTCTTCATCGGCACAGCAGTTGTGCAGGCCGTTGCTATTTTTGCGTCGACCCCGATTCTTGTCGCGTGGAAACTTCCGATCTCGTGCCTGACCATTGTCGGCAATGTCGTGTTTCTTCCGTTCCTTGCCGTGTTCATCGCCCTTAGCATGTTGCTGTTTTTCGCAGCCTTATTCAGCCTTCCGCTCGGGCCAATCCCGTTCGCAATGAACAAGGTCGCATCAATGTGGACCTGGCTTCTTGGCTTTGGAGGAAACAGTTTCTTCATTGCACCACGTCCAACCGTAATAACTTTTTTGATAATCGGAATAACTTTTGCGTGCACGGCATTCGCAACTCAAAAACAAAAAACTAATGGGCGGCGCGCGGTCGCTTTATTGTCCGGCGCATTGCTGATGATGGCGCTTCTCAAGATTTCAAGCATCGCAACTTTTCCGTCAGACCTTCAGCCGGTGGAACTCAAAAAAAATAAAGGGAGCATGAAAATCTTGCCCTCGCAAAACGCACGCACAGAAATTATTGATGATGGATTTTTTAATGCAAGTCCATCACCACAAAAAATCGCGACCTACGACGTGCGCACATCGACCATTGAAAATTTTGGAACTCTAGAAATCAACAAGGTTTTGCTTAAACGCCCATCGTACAGAAGTTTCGAAGGAACCGCTGCACTGCTACGAATCGCCAATATTCACGAAGTTGAAGTTCCGTACTTTAAAAAGCTGCCAAGTAAAAAATCGTGGCGCTCTTTTTTTGAACTAAAGCGACAGGCCGAGCACTTCGGCACAAAATTTACAAGGTCGTCTGCGAGTACCGCTTTCTGTAAGCGTGGACGGAACCACAACAAAGATCGACAAGATTCCGCGCGGTCATCTTCCCGTCGATACAAGCGCGGGCAGCCTCACAAAAAAGAAGTCGGACTCCGCGACGCTCCGCCCATTCAAGCATCGCATCAACTGTGTTAAAGCTCTCTGGAAAAACTCCGCGAACAGCTTTGATTTCTTCCAGACTTCTTCCCTGCCCAAGCATCATGCCAGCACTCATGTTTTTACTTTTTGGACTTAGCATAGTAAGAATGAGGTCACCTGCACCGGCAAGTCCGTAGACAGTCTCACCACGCCCACCCCACAACTTGATGATGAATGCCGACTCCTCGAGCCCCTTCGTCATCAATGCGGCCATTGCATTGTCACCAAGGTTTGCGCCAAGGGCAACTCCGATGGTCAAAGCCAAAATATTTTTATACGCCCCCCCAACTTGCACACCGATGGGATCGTATGACGGAGACAAGACAAAATTTTCCGCGGAAAACAGTGACAAAATCTCGTTGAGAAATTTTTCATCCCCCTCGTGAACCGCTAGCATTGCCGTGGAAAATTTACCACGAACGACTTCGCATGCAAACGTCGGACCCGCTAAAACCGCAAGGTGCGATGGCGAAAACATTTCATCAATAATCTGCGATGGCAACAGGTTTGTCCCAATTTCCAGCCCCTTACTTGTGACAATCCACCGATGATCTCTTCGAGAAAACTTTGCAAATTCGCGGAGGATTCCACGAATAAATGCAACAGGAATTGCTTCTAAAACAATGTCGCTATGCCTTGCGATTTTTTCCATGTCCCCAGTTGCGCGAACATTTGAGCTTAAGCTTGAACCTTTGAGAAACTTTGAGTTGGTGTGATTGGTATTAATATCATCAACAACTTCTTTTTCCCGTGCCCACAAAAGAACATCATGCCCATTGCGCGCAAGGACCTGAGACAATGCAGTTCCCCATGCCCCAGCACCGATGACGCTAACGCGCCTTCCGATTTCCCTCATGCTGACTATCTTCCGAAGTTTTGCTGAGCCGTCTCAAATTTTTTAACGCATTTGTCTAAGTGCTGTTCGGTCAACTCAGGCCAGAAACAATCCAAGAAGTAAATCTCACTGTACGCCGACTGGTAAAGCAAGAAATTGCTGAGCCTGGTTTTTCCCCCAGTTCGAATTATCAAGTCTGGGTCAGGCGTTCCTGCCATCCATAGCTCCTGCCGAATTGTATGATCATCTATCCCCTCAGGATCCAAAACCCCCGCCTTTGTTTTTCTTGCAAGCTCACGGGCCGCTGCAACAATTTCCTGCTGAGCACCGTAGCAAAACAAAAAGTTAAGTTCGAGTGTCTTGCACTCCCGCGTTTCATCTTCAAGTCGCTTGATAACCGGAATCAAATTTTTAGGAAAAAAGCCTGCATCACCACGAAAGCAAATTCTTACATCCTGCTTTACAAACTTCTCTATGAATCCATCGGCCTTGCGCTCTAACATCTCGAAAAGAAAACGCTTCTCGTATTCCGGGCGATTAAAGTTTTCTAGCGACCATGTGTAAAGCGAAACAAATTTTATTCCATGAGCAAGTGCAAACTCGACAACGCGCTCGATCGTTTTACTTCCCTCCTCGTGCCCACTTGCAACATTCAAAAACCCCTGTGTTTTCGCCCATCGGCGATTCCCATCCATAATGAGCGCAAGGTGCTTAATCATGTATTACTCCGACCATAGAGCAAAGCGTACTGCACCATGGTAACCCATCTCACACATCTTTCAAGAAACATAAAATGTATGACGATCTGACAACTCACAGAACAAAAAACAGCCTTTTGTATCAAAAAGCGGACCAGTTACTACGATCACTTTCCCTCGAAGGCTAAAGTACATATAATATATTGAAACAGAAGGAGGGGTATGAAAAATATCACCAAAAAGGTGAAGGCCGTTATTTTTGATATGGACGGCACAATCATCGACACGGATCACGCATGGAAGCGAATCACGAAAGATAGCTTGCAGCAGTGTGGAGTTAAATCCGTTACAACCGAACAAAAACAGCAACTTAAAGATATCGCCGGCGGCGGAATCCATTATTGGGCCGCAAGCGTAATCGACATTTTTGACTTGCCAATGCAAACCGACAACCTCGTTGAACAAGTAAAGTATCACGCGTCGATTCGACTCGCGCAGGACACACCGTTCATTGAAGGCTTCGAAAACTTTCACGGTTTTCTGAAGGAGAATCAAATCGGTTCTAGCATTGCAACCAATGCAATCGCGCATGACTTCGATATTTTAAAAAATAAAATGAATCTCGGCTTGTACTTCGACACACATCTTTATTGTGTTGACCATGTACAAGGGAAATGTAAACCAGACCCAGCACTTTTCCTTTTGGCAGCCGAACAACTTGGCGTTCAACCAGAAGACTGTGTCGTGTTTGAGGATTCTATCTACGGATTCGAAGCCGCAAAGGCCGCAGGCATGAAGTGCATCGGAATTCGCAACCCAAGAAATTTCAACACCGAGCCTGGACTTGTTCACAAGTTCATAGAAAACTATCATGAAGCTGCAGATGCGCTTGCTGAACTTGCAGGCGAATCACACTAATTTTTCAAAGTTGCTTGGGGAAAAACGTGACTACAAAGTTTCCAAAGAAACTTAAGGCCGCCATTTTTGACATGGACGGCACGATCATCGACACAAGGCATGCGTGGAAACAAATCACGGAAGACAGCCTTCAACAATGCGGAATCTACTCTGTTCGTGACGAACAAAAAAAACAACTAAACACTATCGCTGGCGGCGGAGCTCATTGCTGGGCCGCAGGCGTAATTAATGTTTTTAATCTCGACATTAAAATCGACAGCCTTGTTGAGCACGTAAAATACTACTCTTCAATTCGGCTGAAGCAAAGCACTCCATTCATTGAAGGATTCGAAAGCTTTCACAGCGTTCTCAAAAGAAATCAGATCAGTTCAAGCGTTGCAACAAATGCCTTCACACACTACTTTGACATTTTGAAAAACAAAATGAATCTCGGACACTACTTCGACAATCATCTCTACTGCGTTGATCATGTTGATGGCAAAGCAAAGCCAGATCCAGCCGTTTTCCTTCTCGCAGCCGAAAAGCTTGGGGCTCAACCCGAAGAGTGCGTCGTGTTTGAAGATACAATTTCTGGTTTTAAAGCCGCAAAAGCTGCTGGCATGAAGTGCATTGGAATTCGCAATCCAAGAAATTTAAACACAGAGCCCGGGCTTGTTCACGAATTCATAGATAATTACGACGAAGCAGAAGCGGCTTTACACAAACTCTTCGACGAAGCACCTCAAATGACATTGATGCCCTCGGCAGAAAAAGAGAGATCTCAATGACAACATTTCCTAAAAATCTTAAAGCCATTATCTTCGACATGGACGGCACACTAATCGACACATCAAAGACATGGGAAAATCTTTGCTTCAAGGTTCTCAAAGACTATGGATACACCGAGTTCACAGATGAACAACGAAAAGAACTCATTTTAGCTATTGATGCAGGGTTAAACGTATGGACGGCACAGGCAAAAAGAATCGTTGGATTTGAAGCGGACGAAGAAAAAATGAGCCAGCAAATTCAAACTGAAGCAATACAAATTGCTGAAAAAGGATTTCCCACCATTGAAGGACTTCATGAATTTCACAATCAACTTTCAGAGGCTGGAATAAAAACGTGCGTTGCAACAAATGCAAACCGCGCCCCAGCAAAACACCTCATCAATACGTGTGGGTTAAGAAAACTTTTTGGAGACAGTGTTCTCTGCCTCGAAGATGTCGATGGTCACGGGAAGCCCGCGCCAGACATTTTTCTTCTCGCAGCAAAATCACTCGGCGTCGAACCAAGCGAATGTATAATTTTTGAAGATTCTCCACATGGACTTAAAGCCGCCCGCAACGCAAAAATCAAATGTATTTGTATTCGTGGAAGCAGAAATAAAGATATCGACGAAACCCTCGCCGACAAATTTGTGATAGACTACCGCAAAGCTATAAATGCTGTGATCGAGTTGTTCGAAAGATAACTTCAATCGCATCACAAAGTCATAATTTTTTCTCGCGGGGGGACAACGATGTTCAAGTTCATCATCCGAATCATCATCACGGCAATGTTTTTATCTCCACAACTTACAAGCACTCCACACGAACACCGAAATTTTGGACCAGACTTCGTTCATCTTGTTCTTCTAATTTACACAGACACATCTTCAGAAATATCAGTTGAAACCAAAACATTAAACCAAAAAGATGCAACAAACACAAAACTACGAACTGCCATCACATCAATGCTCGACGAGCACATCGGAAACAATAAATTAATTCTCCCTGACGAAATCATGGCCGATGTGCTTACCTCGTACCAGGTACATGGAATTGGAAGCGCAGACGTTGTCTCCGGAGAAAATATAATTCCATTTTCGATTGGAGGAAAAAATTTTGGAACTGTTGCAATAATCCCGGAACAACCTAGAAAATACTTTTGTTTTACAGAGGAGAAAAAAATTAGTGTTGGTGTCGTAGTGTTTGAGTATCACCTCAAATGGAACCAACTGTCGAAAATGGTAAGACAGCAAATTGAAGTCGTAAGAGGAAAGCTTGATGAATTTAAAACTTGCCCACACTGTAATCATGGGCACACTTTTATTTTGCTTAACACCAAGTAACCTGATCTCATCAAACCCACTTTTATCTTCAGGGCATTCACTCCCGCTAGGACCGATCCCCAACAATATCGCTTATCCTGG
Source organism: bacterium (assembly GCA_018656485.1). GTDB lineage: Bacteria > Babelota > Babeliae > Babelales > JABIAA01. The sequence goes on from JABIAA010000108.1 coordinate 15,261, forward strand.
CTACATGTCCCCACCACCAACAATTCCTGATGATGGAATTTTAGAAATTCATCTACTGCAAGACTTGGATTCGTTTTTTATCACGCTCATGCAGGGGGTCGATAATGTGTCCGCGGAAGCTGTAGAATATTTAGAACGGGCGAAAGAACTGAAGTTATTATCGTACACGTGTGACGAAAATGACGACATGTTCCACACAAAAACACAAGCAATCCCAGGAGTCATTGGGCAACTAACAAAGCTTGAAATCCTCAACTTCGCGCACAACTGGATATCAAGATTGCCAGAAGAAATAATGAGCCTGCAAAATCTAAAATGGCTCAATCTTTCCTACAACCAGCTTAGAACAATAACACCACAGCTGGCGGAATGGCTTGCAACCATCGACACCGTACCCCTCACCGGAAACAAGATCACCGTGGCTGCTCCCGCAGATAATTATTTCTACTTTTAACTCGCTCGACACGCAACGACTGCAACACCCGTGAAAAACCGGAATAAAAGGAGTCTTTCGCCCCTATGAATGGGGGCTGTTGCCTCTCCAGCAAAAACATAGGAAAATGTTTAATAGTGCTGAAATATGGAGGTGCACGATGAAAATTAAATTGCTTAGTGCCGCACTTGCTCTATCAGCAACTGTTGCAATCGCCGACCAGCAAATTCCAAAACTTCTCAAGC
>JABIAA010000109.1 GCA_018656485.1 bacterium
AGTGCGTCATCGGAAAATAAGCCACCAAACATTGGTTCAGATTTTGCTGCGGTTAGACCTGTCGCAGATAAAAATAAACAAAAAATAAATACAATTAATTTGTTAATAGTTCTCATGTCATCTCCATTTTGGGAACAATAAACGTACAGGAGCAGAATGCCCCTGAGAAACCTCCATTTCTCTATTTTTATGATATCAATTTGGGCTGGCTAAAATCAATAGATTTGCTGATTGTAAAAGCGCTTTTTGATGTTTTGCACAAAAAACAAACTTTTTATATTTTAAGAGCAATTTTGCTTATTGAAGTTAAAGCCTGTCAGGGACCCAGCCTTCTTGCCTCCGCATCCAGCCGTCCCCCCTTCGTCTGCTTTCGCGATTTCGTCGGGCACGTGCGCCGGGACACAAAGCTACGTCGGGCACGGTGGACAGTTTGTCCTAGTCCAGCAAACTAGAAATCAGCAGGTTTTTTCCGAGTAAAATAAGTTCTGCGAATTTTTTTTGTTTGTATCTTTCGCGGTTTATAAAATTTGTTCTTGTAGAATTTCTGTCAAATTTCTATCATGGTCGCCAGATACGAACAAGTTTGTTCCACTGTAAAAAGGGTTCCCGTGAGTCTTTGTGTAATTGCGCCACGTATTGCGAGTTTGATTGGTGTATCCGCGTTTTTGGGACTTGGATATCTTTTTTCTGTGAATCGTGCGGGCATTAAGTTGCGACAAATCTTAACTGCGTTTGCATTTCAAATCGGTATCGCGGCGTTCATGCTCAAGACTTCGATCGGTGTAAGTTTGATTGGGATGCTTGCAGGTGGCGTTGCAAAACTTTATTCGTTTGCCGACATTGGTGCACGATTTGTTTTTGGAGGGTTGGTTGATTGTGGGCCATGGGGTGTCATCGTAGGGATCAAACTCATAATTGCAATCGTGTTTTTTGGCGCCTTAACTTCGTTACTCTTTTACCTTGGCGTTGTCCAATTTTTTGTGCGCATCTTAGCAAAACTTATTTCTCCGGTGCTTGGAACTTCTGGTGCAGAAACTTTGTGCGCGTCCGCGAACAGCATGCTTGGACAAATTGAATCACCGATGCTCGTAAAAAATTATTTAGAAAACATGACCGACTCAGAAATGTTCGTGGTTATGGTCAGTGGCTTTAGTACTTTAAGTGCCGGAATCGTTGCAGTCTACGGCTCTATGGGGATTTCACTCAACCATCTTTTAACGGCAAGCATCATGTCAATTCCTGGCGCGTTGCTGATGTCAAAAATTATGTTCCCGGAAGATTCAACTCCAGAAACTGCAGCAGGTGAACTTACATCGCCAAAAGTTAGTGACGCATCGTCAGTTCTTGATGCGTTTGCTGGTGGTGCGGTAGAAGGCATGGCGATTTCGATTAACATTGTTGCGATTCTTTTAGTCTTCGTTGGTGCCGTTGCAATGGCGGATTCCGTGATTCGATGGAGCACAGCTTTCGCAATTGGAAAGACAATAACTTTGAACTCAATCTTCGGTGCATTTTTCTCCGGCTTCGCGTGGCTCATGGGAATTCCATGCGGCGAACTTTTTCCTGCCGGTGCACTTCTTGGAAAAAAATTAGTGATCAATGAATTCATTGCGTATGCAAACGTCGCGACTGCAGGACTCGGCGAAAGAGCCGTAACAATCATCACTTACGCACTGTGCGGCTTTGCAAATTTTTCGTGCGTAGGAATTCAAATCGGAGGCATCGGTGCACTCGCGCCTTCACAGCGTGGCTACCTTGTGAAGTACGGAGTTCTTGCACTTGGAGCTGGAACGCTAGTGAATTTTTTGAATGCGGCCATCGTTGGATTCTTACTGTAAAACTTTTCATAAAATTCGACGAACATCGTGAGGAAAAAACAAGCGGAGTTACTTCGCCGCCCCTTGGAGAACTTGATGTTGCTTAAATAAAACTGAGCGTAGTGAGGTTAAGCAAGTTGATCGTCCAGAGTGAAAGTCGCGGGGCTGTAGTAGGCGAATGCCTGGCCGTGGGTGAAGGCTCAGTCTTCCTTGGAGAACTTGATGTTGCTTAAATAAAACTGAGCGTAGTGAGGTTAAGCAAGTTGATCATCCAGAGTGAAAGCAGCGGGGCTGTAACCAGGCGTATGCCTGGACTGTGGGTGAAGGCTCAGCCTTCCTCGGGGCCCTTCTTTTTTTCACCTTTTTTCGTGTTTTTTTATTTTGTGGGGCTGGTGTGTTGACCCTCGGAAGAGAAAAATTGATTTAACGGCAAAAAAAAATTTCACCCGTGGCAAAATAAATTTAAATTTTTGAATGCAAAAATTGGGGGTAAAGTTTGTTTTTTCCACAAAATGTTAGTTTTTGGGCGCTTTCTAATTTCTCCTAGAAATGTTTTGTTGTGTCCTCGCCTACAATGTCTTTACTATTAGTATAGAGTTGCCAGGGGGGCAGCTCAGGAAAAGGGGGGGATGAGCCCGTGAAGACACTGGGGGAATTCCAAAAGTTTATTTTCTTTTTAGCCGTGGCAGCATTGCTGTGCGCGTCGTCGTCACTTGTGGCGGCTGACGCTGACTTCGCTTTTGCCGATGCCGCTGTTGCGGATGCTCCACCACCTGCTTCAGA
>JABIAA010000110.1 GCA_018656485.1 bacterium
ATTTACCGCAAAGACACTATTGCCACACAAAGATATGCTTTTTTCCACGGCGAACCCGTTTACATCGAAGTCTCACCAGGAACCCGTCAGAGCGACCAAGCACGCTACCGTGTTTACACCAATAACTACATGCTCACTTCTGGAGAACATGGCTGGACCGAAAACATTGAAGAAGTTAAAAGAATCGCTCACCAAGAAATAATCAGGACCTAAAATTGCCAAACCTCCAAAAGAGGACTATAATAAGACCACATTTTAGAAATGCGTTTTTAACTTGGCAATCACCAAGCAAGCAGGAGAAAGAAACCCAGCAGGGGATTAGACTCTCTCGGCCGACACCGTTACTGTCATAAATAAAGCGCCCGGCAACGGGAATCAAGGTGGTACCGCCCAATTGGGTCCTTGGAAAGGACTCATTTTTTAATTAAAAAACCATGTTTGATCCCGTAGATCCAAAACAATCCTTCCCCAAATTAGAAGAGGAAACTCTTGCCTATTGGAAAGAAAACAAAATTTTCGAAAAATCTGTTGAATCTAGACCCAAAAACAACGAGTACATTTTTTATGATGGGCCACCGTTTGCTACTGGACTACCTCATTATGGACATGTCCTGCCCGGCACAATGAAAGATGTAGTACCTCGTTATTGGACCATGCGCGGTAAACGCGTGGAACGTCGCTGGGGTTGGGACTGTCACGGACTCCCAATTGAAAATCTAGTAGAAAAAGAACTCGGCTTATCTGGAAAAAAAGACATTGAAGAAAAACATGGAGTTAGTGAATTTTGTGAAGAATGCCGCGATTCCGTACTTAAATACACCGGAGAATGGAAAAAAACTGTAGATCGCACCGCTCGTTGGGTCGACATGGAAGACCATTACAAAACCATGGACTTAAGTTACATGGAATCAATTTGGTGGGTTTTTGCGCAACTCTGGGAAAAAGGCTTAGTCTACAAAGGACACAAAATAATGCACGTTTGCCCACACTGCGTTACTCCACTTTCTAATTTCGAAGTCACGCTTGGCTACAAAGACGTTTCCGACCTCGCTACAACCTGGAAATTCAAATTAAAAGACGAAGAAAACACTTACTTACTTGCGTGGACAACAACTCCTTGGAGTTCGCTTTCCACTATGGGGCTCGCTATTAGCCCTGATTTCACTTATGTAAAAGTAAAAGTAGGGGAGGAATATCTTGTTTTTGCCAAATCTCAACTCGAGAACATCATGAAAGGAGTAGAAGAATATGAAGTAGTCGGAGAATTTACTGGCGATAAAGTCGCCGGCCGCGAATACGAACACGTTTTCCCGTGGTACGCCGATATCCCTGAGGTCAAAGAAAACCCCAACACTTACAAAGTCTATGCCGCAGATTATGTCGAAGAAGGAGAAGGAACCGGCATTGTTACGATAAATGGTTCCTATGGTGAGATCGACATGGAATCTGCCAAAAAGAACGACCTACCCGTAGTAATGGACGTGAGCATGGAAGGAAAATTCAACGAATTAGCCGGCCCATACGCTGGCATGGGTGTTAAAGAAGCTGAGAAAAAACTGGTTGAAGATAAATATCAAGAAGGCCTTGTCTGGCGCAAGGAGCAATACAAACACAGCTACCCACATTGCTGGCGCTGTGATTCGTTCCTACTCAACTACGCTACCTCTAGTTGGTTTGTAAAAGTTGAAGCCATCAAAGATCAAATGATTGCTGCCAACAAAGAAATTCATTGGGTTCCTGAACACGTTGGATCCGGAAGGTTTGGCGATTGGCTAGAAAATGCTCGTGACTGGTGTATTTCTCGGAATAGATTCTGGGGGACACCTCTGCCAATTTGGGAAAACGAGGATGGTGATCGCGTTTGTATTAATAGCGTGGAACAACTTGAAAAACTAAGTGGCCAAAAAATCACTGACATTCACAAACACAAGATCGCTGACGTTAGTTTTGAAAAAGATGGAAAAACCTACAAACGAATTGATGAAGTGTTTGATTGCTGG
>JABIAA010000111.1 GCA_018656485.1 bacterium
AAACACTGGCCGCCTCTCGTCCGATCGCTAAGATCTTGGGCATAAAAATTCTCGCAGCCCCGCCGATCAACCCCGACCAAGATTTCCAGAGGCTCTTAATCGTGACCCCGAGGCGTTCCGGCAGCGCGACACAGCGCAACAAAATTCGCCGCAGGTTGAAGTCGATCTTCTGGGAGTCAGAACACAGCGCCCCCCCACCTGAAATTCCACCCAGAGATTTTATGGCCATCATTTACAAAGAATCTCACTCAATTGATTTCGACACCCTAAAAGCATTCCTCAACACCGCTCTAACTAAAACCAGAAAATAACTGGGCAAATGAACCATTTTCCACTAGTCTCCGCATCATGTTTAACCTCAAAAAAATATGAGGGCTCTTATGAAGCGGGGAAGCTTGTGTGTTGTCAGCGGGGTTGCCGTTGCAATGTTTTTTGGAAACATCGCATCTGCGGGGAATATTGCTTCTAGCCTTCTATCAGAAGGCGATTCGCAGGGAAAGAAAAAGAGGACGGTTATTGTTAAAATGATGGGAGATGCTATGAGAGAGGGACTCGTAGGCGCAATGCAAGACCCAAAAACTTTTGAGGGAGTATGGGAAGCACAATCGCATCATCTCATTGGGAGGCGAAATCGAAACACAAACAAACGAGAAGGCGGCTTTATTCGTGAAGTTGGTAACGAACTCGTAAACATTCTAACTGGCAAGCTTAATCCTGAGACCAACAAACGCGAAGGCGGCGTCCTACTCAAACTGAAAGATGCGCTTGCAACAATGACACTCGGCCCTCGCGGCGAAAATGGAAGCCGACCAGACGAACACGAAATCGCACTAATTCTTGAAAGACTTCTCGATGCAGAATTTCTGCAAGGAAATGTCGTTGTTCCATTCGCAAGCGTCGTCATCGGAACCGTCGCAAGATCTCCTCAAATCATGGGGCCAATCATGAACTTGATTGCCAACCTAGTCGCATCGAACAACGATTTCATATACGCAATTCTTCAAGATCAAAGTTTTAAAGATGCCATCGCAGCTGAAGTTGCCCAGCAAATTGCCCAAGGAAATATCGCTCAAGGCATAGCAGAAGCTGAAGTTGTCGAATAAAACACGTCAAATTTTCACACAAACAAAAAAGGCCCCAGCTGGGGCCTTTTTCAATATTGCTCGTCATTGTCGCGGGTTGCACCCCCCGGATAATGGGAGGTGCAAACCGGTTATTGATTTTCGAAAGAACAGTTAGTTGGCTGTGGGGCCAGGCTTAGCCTGGCCGATGCGGCCAACTGCAACTCGTGCCATACGGCTTGGGTCACAATATTTCGCAGCAACTTCGTTCAGTTCTTTGAGTGTCATTGCATTCACGCGCTTGAGGACTTTGTCGTAGTAGTCAAATCCGAGATCAATGGTTGAGATCAATGAGAACATTCCAGCAAGTGCATCGTAGCTAGAAATTAGATCGATGAGGTTTTTCTTGTACATCAATTTTGCATCATCGAGTTCGCTAGATGTCGCGCCATCTTTCTTCATGGTCTCCATGACGCCATGGAAAAGTTTTTCAACTTGATCGACCTTCTCTGGAGAAATAATCGCAAAGGCAATGTCGTGACCTTTTTCTTTTCCTACAGTTGAGCCCATTGCCCCCGTAGCAGCGTAGAACAGGCCCGTCTTTTCGCGAAGGTGCCAGACCCTGGAACCAATAGCCGTAAATAAGATTCGTGAAACGAGGCTCAATGGAATTCTGTCTTCGTGATAAACATCAATTTCAGATGGTTGTCCAAGCAGCATGAACAGCTGGTCGCGCATCATGAAAATGTCGCGTTTTTTGCCAGCCTCGAACTTTCGTTCTCCGATGCGACGCTCTTCGTACTTGCCACCGGCCCAGTCACTTGTGCACTTCTGCAGAACATCTTTGACCTCAGTTTCGTCGAAGTGCCCGACAACATGCATGATCATTTTTTCTGGAGCAACTTCATCTTTGTGCACCGACTTGATGTCATCAAGCAATACTTTTTCGAGAAGCTCTTTAGCCTGCTCAAAACTCCACGCAAACTCAGTTCCGTTGTATAGTTCTTGGTTTAACGCCAACATCGCAACTGATCGTGGATCATCTTTCGCGCGATCAATCGCTGCAGCTGAAAGCTCACGTAATTTTACAAAGGAATCTTTTTCATATTTTGGCTTAAGCAAAACATGAAAGAATCGTTTAAGGATGTCGCTCATATTTGAGTTCAAGGTCGAGATTCGCGCGCCTGCGGCGTTAAAATCACATGAGGCTCCCATTGAATCAAAGAAATCAACGATCTCTTTTTTCGACAGCCCAACACTTCCTTCCATCAACATGTCCATCGCCAAACCAGCAACTTTACCTGACAATGTCGATGCAATGTACGCAGCATCTCTGAAGCTCAGATTAACACTCACGAGCGGAAGAGTTTCGTCGCGATGGAAAATAACCTCGAGCCCGTTGTCCAATTTGAACTGGTCTGTCGGTTTTGGAAATTCAAATTCAAGCGCATTCGGTGCCGGCATTGAGTCGGCAAGCTTTGGAATGTCGAGCGGCTTTGTGCGCTTGTGGTGTTCAAGAATCTTGGTCTCAATCTGCTTCCACTCTTCCTTAGCCTTGAGCCACATCGGCTGTGTTGCCTCGGTTAATGGAAGGATTTGTACAGAACTCGCCATGAACGGATTCAAGTGTCTCGTGGCAAAAGCTTGAACATCACTTGATGTTACGTCGTAGAGCTTATCGATTTCTTTGAAGTATTCGTACTCGTCGCGCGTTGCAAAGTATGACATCATCCACTTGAACGCAATTCCATAGTTGCTCTGAAGTCCCTTGAAATAATTTGATGCTGATGTTGTTGCCATCCTATGAAGTTCTCCAGAAGACACCCCATCCTTGATGATCTTGCTAAGCTCTTCGGAAATAATCTGACGACACTTGTCGGCCATGCCATTTTTTGGATGAACAAAAATAAAGAAGATATCGGATTCGATCGTTCCCTCGAGTTCAGCCGAAACACCCTCTGCCACTTTTTCTTCGTCAACAAGCCTACGATAAAGCCGACTCCCTTCACCGTCACCAAGCACATGTGCAACAGCGGAAGCAACTATTGAATTTTTGTCTTTGAGTCCAGGAATAAGCCAATGGAGCGCAAGAACTTCTTTTTGAACCTGCTCATAAATCTTTGTTGAGTGTGTTTGCATATCCGGAACAACATCGATGAATTTCGCAACAGCGGCTGGCTCCACATCTGGAACTTTGTCAAAAACTTTCTTCGCACTTGCAACCGCATCTTCTATGTCAATGTCACCGACGATGAACAATGTTGCTCGACGCGGGCAATAATATCTTTTATAAAAGTCTTTAATTTTCTTGCCGGTCAGATTCGCAACATCCTCTGCGTATCCAATTACTGGTGAATGATATGGGTGATTTGATGGATACGTCGATGCAAGCGCCGCCTCCCCAATCCTGACGTTGTGATTGTCGCGATACATGTTGAGCTCTTGGATAACCGCCTTCACCTCTGACGCAAGATACTGATCTTCGAATGTTGAATTTTGCATGCAGTCGGCAAGAATATCGAGAAATGGCTTCCAGTTATTTTTATCTGCCTCAAACCAATATCCGGTGACGTCATACCACGTAAATGCATTGATCGTTGCACCATACTTTCTGGCAACTTCATCGATGTCACCTTCGACCATTTTTTTGGTGCCCTTGAAGATCATATGTTCGAGCATGTGCGCCAAACCGCGCTCACCGTCTCCCTCACATCCAGATCCAATGTCGTAGGCAACTTGCGTGAGAACCTTGGGAACGCGCCCGGTTTTAAACGCCAGAATG
>JABIAA010000112.1 GCA_018656485.1 bacterium
GGAAAAATTGAGCAGCCGGACCAAGAAGCTTGGTGGTTGCTTGAGGCACTTTTTAAAAGTCCGCGTTCAAGATTAATGTGTGAAGCCAGGCTTCCTTTTTCTGAATCACAACAAGAAAAAATTGATCAATGGATACATGAGCGCGTTGATGAGAAAAAGCCGCTGCAGTACATCATTGGCTATGTTCCATTTTGTGGAATTTCTGTTTTGGTGCGACCGCCGATTTTGATTCCTCGACCGGAAACTGAAGAGTGGACTGCCTCGTTGATCAAAGAGCTGCGCGTTGTTCAGATGCCGCAGATGAAAATTTTAGATTTGTGCTGCGGGAGCGGATGCATCGGCTTAGCGCTTGCAGACGCGTTTCCCGATGCACGAGTTGTTGGCGTTGATCTGAACCCAGAGGCGGTTGCCCTCGCGTGTGAAAATCGTGATCGACTTGGAATTGCGAATGCGTTTTTTGTGCAGGAAGATCTCAATGTGTTTTTGGATTCGGTTCCAGAAAAATTTGATCTTGTGGTCTCCAATCCTCCATACATCGCGGACTCAGAGTTGTGCATGCTTCCTGAAGGAGTGGTAAAGTGGGAGGATCACAAAGCGCTCTTTGCTCCTGACCGTGGGCTTGCTTTTTACAAGGACATTGCGCAAAAAATAAGACGGGTCTTAGCTGGAAAAAGTGCGATAGGAGTTCCAGAGGTTTGCCTCGAGATTGGACGCTTACAGGGAAAAGAGGTTACTGAAATTATCAGTAAATGCGGTTTCTATGGTATCGTTGTACATAAAGATGCAAGCGGGCAAGACCGCTGTGTACATGCGAAGTTAAATTATTGATCTTGATTGCAGCAGAGAAATGCGACAAACTCTTTTAGGTTTGTGAAGCGACTGCTGACGTTGTTTAAATCACTTTAAGGATGAAAGAGGATATGTCAAAGCTCAATGTAGTTGAAGAACAAACGCAGTATCTATTTGAGGCGCAAAAACAAGCTTGTAAAGCGTGTGCCGCGAAACTTGAAGAGTTGCTGAAGTCGGTGCAAGAATACGATTCGTCGTCAGTTACGCCGGCAGACAAGATTAGCCTAGACTCTGTTGAGCGGGTTTTATCCAAGCGCGCTGAAGAGATAAAAGATTTCTTTGACGAAGATATTTCGTTTTTGAAATCTCAGCTAGAAGCGATCTCCGAAGTTAAAAAAATTGAAGACGTTGCCAAACGCACAGAACTTGAAAACACTTTGCTTGAAGACGTTGGCGAGATTCAGGATACTGCAGAATTCAAAAAAGAAGTTTCTGAAGAAGTTGCACAAAGCAGAGACAGTCTAATCGCTGTTGTCGAAGACATGCTTAACGCACTCAAAGAAGGCGGCATCAAAGAGCTCGAAGCTTTTGTTGAAGCCCTCGAAGTTGCCGGTGGCGAAGATGACGACGATGATTGTGGCGATTGTGGTGATTGCGACTTAGATATCGACGAAGAAGGTATCGAAGAGCTGAAGAAAATGGCAGAGCCGCTAATCAGCACATCAGAAGATGAGTGCGACGAAGACGATGATGCTTGCTGTGGATGTCCAAAGCGTGGCTCTTGCAAAAAGTAGATTCGCTATGAAAGAAAATCGGTTGCTCAAGGTCTCGATAAAGCCCGGGTGCATTGGATGCGGGTGCTGTGAGTTTTTGTGCAGCGAAGTTTTCAAAGTTGATGGGTCTGCAAAAGTTAAATCCGATGCAGACCTTGAAAAAAATTCGACATGTATTTTTGCTGCGGAAAAGGAATGCCCCGTTGGGGCTATTCATGTAGAACGGTGTGAGGAGAAAGGATCATCGTGATGGCCAGTGATTCGTCTAATAGAGAGTTGCTAGCGGAAAAAGAGTGTGCGGTTTTTGAGGCGCACGCAGAGCAATTTTCTTCGGGGGGAGAACTTGCGCACATTGGTAGTCTTCTTCAGCGAGCTTCAAGTAATTACTTTGACGATCTTGCGCTGACGACACCGAAGGGCGATTTCAGTTTTGGGCGGCTTTACTTTCTTTCGATAAAACTCAGCCAGGAATTGTACAGCGCGGGGTTGCAGGCGCACGACAGAGTTATGATCCACGCGGAAAATTCTGCGTTTTTTTACATCGCGTACTTTGCCATTCTTCAAGCTGGTGGCGTTGTTGTTCCAGTGAACACATTTCTTCACACGAAGGAACTTGCGTACATCATCCGAGAAGCGGCTCCAACGTTTGTCCTGGCACAAGATTGCTATGCTCCGAAAATGCGCGTGGGCTTTGAGGAAGCTGGGATTGAAAAGGTTCCCGTGTGGGGTGAGAGTCACATTGATTGGAGCGTCAAGGTTGATTCAAAAGATGATCTACCTGATTTTCAGCCGACGTATCTTTCGAGCGATGTCATTGCTGCGATTCTTTACACATCAGGAACAACCGGTGCTCCAAAGGGTATTGCACTTTCGTCGCGGAACATGGTGACCAACGGTTTACAACTTATGACGCGAATGAATTCTCTCGGTCTTGGTCGAGAAAAATTCTTTGCAATTCTTCCGCTGTTCCACGCCTTTGCTCAAAATGCGTGCATATGGCTTCCGTTCATGTCAGGCTCCTCAGTTATTGTCGTTCCGAAAATTGAACGGCGCTGGCTTCGTGATGGACTCAAAAAAAAGCCAACGATGTTGGTTGGGGTTCCTGCGCTTTACGGAATTCTTTGCATGATGAAAAACGTGCGGATGGATTCGGTCAAACTTTTTGTCTCTGGTGCAGATTCACTTCCCGACAAAATAAAAACGTACTTTGGACTTCTTTATGGTCGTAAGCTCTGTGAGGGATACGGCTTAACCGAAGCTTCTCCGGTTGTGTCGATGTGCGATTGCATGCGGACAGGAGCGGACTGTAACGTTGGTCGGCCTTTGCACGGCGTTGAGTGTGAAATTCGCGACGACAAAGATAATGTTGTTCCTGATGGACAGTCAGGTGTTCTCCACGTTCGCGGTGACAATGTCATGCTCGGCTACTACAAAGATGTTGAACTCACGAGCGAGTTTTTACAGAACGGATGGTTCAACACTGGCGACATTGTGAGCATTGGTCGCAACGGTCGCATTAAGATTCTCGGCAGGGTGAAAGATCTGATCATTCACAAAGGCTTGAACGTCTATCCTCAAGAAATAGAAAATGTTCTCATGCGTCACCCGAAGGTTGCGCGGGCAGCAGTTCTCGCGCGCAAAGATGATTCGTCGGGGCAGGTTCCAATCGCTTTTGTTTCTCTCAGAGATGGTTCCCAGCCGGAAGTTTCACATGAACTTCGGAGACATTGTGCGAAGTTTCTTGCGGCGTATAAAGTTCCAAAGAGCGTTGTGTCATTGGATAACATTCCGGTCAACGCGACAGGTAAGATCGACAAAAAGAAATTACGCCAGATTGGTGAATAAAACTTTGTGATATACTCAATGTCGACTCGTTTCGTTGCGCTGTTCGTGCTTTCATGTGGAGTTTTGTAAATATGCAGTCACTTTTTCTTGAGATTGGACTTTTCTTTTTGACGTTAGCTGCGGCCGGATTATTTGCATTTTTAGAAACGGCATTTACTTCGATTCGTCCATTCAAAATCCATGAGCTAAGAAAAGCTGAACACGGGCGATACAAAAAGTTTTTTGATATCTGGGAATCGAATCCGCAGCGCATCCTCGTGACAGTGCTAGTGGTCAATAATTTCTTCCATGTCCTGTGTTCCGTAACGATCACAGAGATCATGCAGTCGTACCTCGGAGACCTTGGTCTTGCTGTCGGTGTTGTTACTGCCACAATCATGATTCTTGTTTTCGGTGACATCGTTCCAAAAACTTTAGCAAAAACGGATTACGTTTCCGTTGTTCGGGCGTCGCTGTGGCTCATGCATTTTCTCGTTGTCGTCTTTGCACCTGTGACATTGATGTTGCTAAAATTTGCACGAGGAGCTTTCAAATTGCTTGGCAAAGAAACCATCTGGGGGCATAGTGATGCCGTCTCTGAAAAAGAACTTAAGTACCTCATCGACTACAGCGACGAGCAGGGTATCATCGACGCGGAAAAAGGCGAGATGCTTCAGAACGTTTTTGGGCTTGGAGAAATTCCCGTCAGCAACGTCATGATTCCACAAACTGACATGGTTTCGCTCGACATCAATGCGTCAATTGAACAGGCTTCAGAAGTTATCAGCAAGCATCACTTTTCGGGAATTCCTGTGTTCGAAGGAAATGACGACAACATTGTAGGAATCATCTACCACAAAGATCTTTTCGATCTCATGTCCCGAAATGAACAGAAACGCCTTAAAGAAATTGTTCGACCTGTTTTGTTTGTTCCGGAGACAAAAAAGAATAACCAACTTCTCAACGAGTTCCTCAAGAAGCGCATGCACATGGCCATCGTTGTTGATGAGTTCGGTGCTGTAATTGGACTTGCAACACTTGAAGACGTTATCGAAGAAATTGTTGGAGAGATCAGCGATGAACACGAAAAGGTTCACACCGGAATCACCGAGCTTGCAGACGGTGGTTGGATGATCAACGCCAGCATTGTTCTCGACAATCTCGAAGAGCTTTTGAAAATAGAATTCGAAGTTGAAGATTCACTGACGCTTGCAGGATTTCTTGCAGAGAAAATGCAGCACCTTCCAAAGAATGGCGAGACTATTACCTACAA
>JABIAA010000113.1 GCA_018656485.1 bacterium
CAGAGCTGTCATCCCTTTCCGTATTACTTCCGACCATTTCTCAAAGGTTTTTGTAGCCTGTAATCCGTAATAACGGACCCGCTGGAACCCTTTCGGCATTATGTGTTGAACCATTCGACCGATAAAAACATCCACTTCCACGGTTTCAACCTTCCTGGATTTTGTCTTATGATCATTGTACCAGTAGGTAACATATTCACCATCGTAACTGATTATTCGTCTCAACCGAACTTCATGACTTTTTCTGCGAAAAGCGTAAAGAATGGCCCATTTCCAGAATTGACGTCCTGTAAATTCAGGTATTTAACGAGGCAACGGCGTTTGTAGTGCCAAAATCTATATTTATTTCTTGACGAGCGCTTGTTTTTGGTGTATTTAATGGAACATGTTTATCCGAGCCGTTGAACACAAAAACAAGAAAAATCGCAGGAAATACCGGACCTACAAACTGGTCGATTCTGTTCGAACAGAGCGTGGCCCTCGACAAATAACTGTTTTGAACCTCGGCGCTGATTTCGATCTTCCGAAAGAAGACTGGAAACAACTGGCCAATTGTATCGAGGAGATCGTTACCGAGCAACAGAATATTTTTGAATATCCGAGAAAGATCAGTGCGCTTGCAGACGGATATGCCAAGAGAATTATTCAAAAGCAATCGACTGTAATCACAGAGGAAAAGAAACGCTCGCCTGATTACGCAACCGTTGATCTGAGCAGCCTTAACAACGAAAAACCAAGAACTGCCGGCACTGAACATGTTGTCTTTGAAACCCTCAAACTTCTTAAAATTGACAAAAAACTTGTAGATCTTGGTCTGAAATTATCCGATAGAGCCGCCATTATCGGCGTAATTTGCGGTCGGATGATCGTTCCGGGATCTGAAAGAGCAACGCATTACTGGCTACAAAATATCAGTGCGCTGGGAGAATTGATTGATTTTGATTTTTCGATGGTTACTCTGGACCGCTTCTACAAGGCCTCAGACCATCTCCTGAAGCATAAGGAAGAGATCGAAGCGCATTTGCGAAAAGTTGAAACTGACATTTTTAAACTGGAAGAAAAGATAATACTCTACGATCTCACGAATACATTCTTTGAGGGTACTGGAAAATTCAATCCCAAAGCCAAGTACGGCAGGTCCAAAGAAAAGCGAAACGACTGTCCCCTGGTGACATTGGGACTTGTATTGGACATGCAGGGCTTTCCAAAAAGAAGCCGAATCTTTGACGGTAATGTCAGCGAATCCAGCACGTTGGAAACGATGATCAAGGGTTTATCGAATCAAGAAAATCCCGGGCAATCCCTGTTTAAACCTACCATCGTTATGGATGCAGGAATTGCTACTGAGAAAAATATCCAATGGCTGAAAGAACATCATTACCGTTATATTGTGGTTTCTCGAAAGAAAAAGACCGCAATCCCTGATAGAGTAAAGATGGTGCCGGTTAAAAAGGATGAAAAGACGAAAGAGGTTCTTGTAAAAGCAGGTTTTGTTTACAACCAGGAAAGCGATGAAATGGAGTTGTACTGCCATTCCATCGACAAAGAGAAAAAAGAAGAAAGCATAAAAAGCCAGTTTCAACAGAGGTTCGAAGCTGAACTGCTGAAAGCCGACAAAGCGCTTAATTTGAAATACGGGACCAAACGCTACGATAAAGTCATCGAAAAGATTGGACGTTTGAAAGAAAAGTTCAAAAGGGTTTCCCATCTGTATACCATAACGATACACAAGGATGCTGAAGCCAAAAATGCATCAAAAATTACATGGTTGAGAAAAAATGCCATAAAATCAACGGGTGTTTACTGTTTGAGAACGTATCAGCAGAACCTCGATGAGAAAGAAGTCTGGGATATTTATACAATGCTTACGGACATAGAAGATGCCTTTCGTTGTATGAAATCTGAGCTGGGGTTACGACCAAATTATCATCAAATTGAACGTCGCTGCGACGGACACATTTTTATAACCCTGGTCGCCTATCATATCATGCAGACCATCAGGACCAGACTAAGAGAAAAAGGGGTGCATTTCTGCTGGGAAACGGTACGAACAAGGCTTTCATCACATATGAGAGTATCAACCATACTAAAACGTGAAGATGGCAGGGCCATACATATACGGAAGTCAACCAGGCCTGAACTAGAGCAGAAAGAAATCTATGCGGCTCTGGGTTTGCCCAAAACAATCGGGAAAACCCAAAAAGCGATTATCTGAGAAATGCAAATGTGTAGTGCCCAAAATCAAGATCCATGAAGAATAAACCATTGATAATAAAGAAGTATTTTTTAAGCATCACGAAGTTCGGTCAACGCTATCGGAGGAGATGCAACATATTTCGCCAGATATCTCGCCAGACCCCCACATGTGTCCGGCACATTACCTTTGCTCACATTGGCGACCAAACCTTTGGGGTACTTTTTCCATAATTCATCGATAATTTTATCAACTGCACCACTGTGAAAATACGACTTGAGCATGCCAAATAGATGATACTGCCATTTCTTATGTATAATCTCATATTTGAAAAACCTTAAATCAAACCAACTGCCCATGTCTTCATTTATCCCACCGCTTGTCATGATGATATGCAAATGCGGATTGTAATGACCGGATCGACCATGCGTTTGAACAACGACGATCGTTCCTATTTTCAGTTTCCGCCGAAGAACAGTTCCAACGACGTCTTCCAAACATTCGTACCCACATCGCATAAAAGCCGATAGCAATTTTCTATCATGTCGAGCCTTATAAAAAATGATTCTCAGTTGCTTAGGTATTGTCAATACAATATGACGATAATTCATACCTCCATGAAGCACCTGGCTCACTTTACCAACAAAATCATCAACGTATTTCTTGGCACAGGATAAACAAAAACCGCTTTTGCAACTAAACCCTATCCGGCGAATGTCACCACCGCAATAGACACACCGGTGCTCACTATATCCGGCACTTTCCTTGCCGCAACCAAGCATCTTCTGAACCGGATTTTCATATTGCGAAGTATCATACCCGGGATGACGATTTTTGAATGATTCCCAGTGATCAATAAAAATCGTCCGGAAAATTTCCTTATCAATTTTTTGGCTTGATGGCATATGCATAATGTGTCCTTTTTTGACACATTTAACACCATCTCTTCAACAACTATCTGACATGCCTGAACAAAAAATGGAAATTCCTATACCTTGAACTTAGCGCCCTTCGGGCGGACTTAAAAG
>JABIAA010000114.1 GCA_018656485.1 bacterium
AAGCTGAGCCGGCTAAAGCTACCGAGAAAAAAGAAACACCCAAGCCAGCGGATAAAAAAGTTGAAGAAAAACCAGTAGAGAAAAAAAAGGACGCGCCTGTTAAGGGCGAGGTCAAACCTGCTGCAAGCAAGGCTCCTACTGTTGAAAAGACTGAAACAAAAAAAACAGCCGAACAACCAAAAAAACCTGTCGTAAAATCAGCTGATAAAAAAGCTGAGCCTGCCAAGGCCACCGAAAAAAAAGAAACACCCAAGCCAGCGGCTAAAAAAGAAGAAAAAAAGACCACCGACAAAAAATAAAAATCTTTGTGCGGAGAGGTGGCAGAGTGGTCGAATGCGCATGATTGGAATTCATGTATGTCCCGAAAGGGGTATCGAGGGTTCGAATCCCTCCCTCTCCGCCACAAGCTTTCAGCTTGACCGTACGGTTGGGCCATTTCAAGTTCGCAAAGCGAAACTTTTTATTGAAAGCTTAGTGGGCCACCAATAAAACTTTGAGGGAGCGAGACTCTCGCGGCTCAACTCGTCAGATCCGGAAGGAAGCAGCGAAAGCCACGCGAGTTTGTGTTCCCTCATTTTTTTAATCACTTCTTTTTTTCCACTCCCCTCCCCATACAAAAAATCCTTTCATCATCATCCGAAAAACTCATCGACACCCCGCAAAAAAACCGGTACAGTTTTGCCAAGAGATTTGACAACATTGTGGTTTTTGTGGAATGAAAAAAAACGCTCGCTTGGCAAAGCCTTTGTTATTTTATTTTGCCACATTGACGATCGCATTCCTTTGCACACAATACACACTCGGCGTGATGTCACCCGACTGCAGTAGCTCTTCTTCTTCAGACAGCAATAGCATCAAACTTGAACCGCTAGATCTCGATCTAGTGACTCTCGACAACGGAAAGCTATGGATAATAAAACAGGAAGCGACTTTTAACGAATTTATAAAAAGACTAAAGCAAGGAATGCGGCCAGACGCCACATCAAATGAAAAAAAATTCTTTGAAGAAGCAAACGAAGTAACAGAATTACATTGTGTTACATGTAAGAGTGATGTATTCCCAATTGAGATTTGTGCTTTAGAAAATTTGAAAAGATTACATCTTGAAGTAAACCAATTTCCATGTATTCCAAAGGAAATCGGAAACCTTAAAAATCTTGTCTCGCTAGAGCTTCCCTGCAACCAACTTTCATCTATCCCAGCTGAGATTGGACTACTCAAAAAATTACACACACTTTGTCTAGACTACAACCAACTTACAACATTGCCTCCAGAAATTGGGGACCTCGAAAGCTTGGTCAAACTTGATCTTGTCGAAAACAAAAAGATTGCCTTTCCAAAAGAGATTAAATTTTTGAAAAAACTGGAAGAATTTAACGTTTCCTATTGTGATCTTGTGCAATTTCCATCAGCAATGTGTGGCTTACAGAACCTGCGGGAACTAAAGATGGGGAACAATAAAATTAAACTGCTTCCCCAAAAAATCGGAACCCTTAAAAATCTAAAAATATTTAAGATCGACAGAAATGAACTCTCGCAACTTCCACAGGAAATTTGGGATCTAGAAAATCTGCAGACATTAGACCTTGAACAAAACAAGCTCACCCACATCCCTGCCCCAACCAAGTACCACAAATCACTTTCCAATTTAGTTTTGACTAGCAACAAATTAAAATCGCTGCCAGATGACATTGAGTTATTTACAAATTTACACACGCTACGCCTTGAGTTTAATTGTTTAACCTATTTGCCAAGGAATATCGGAAAACTCAAAAACTTACGTGATCTGATAACTGGGTACAATCAACTAACCGAACTTCCAAAAAGCATCGGGAATCTAGAAAATTTGCACACATTACTCCTCTGTAAAAATCCAATGGTCACTCTGCCTTGGGAAATTTCAAAACTATCGAACTTAAAGCGCCTTGAGCTACATGGTTTTCCTTGGCAGTACATTCCACCTCAGTTACGACATATGCCAGCAGTGTTCAAAAAAGATCCGTTCGCAACTCCACGGGAAGACCAAAATGAATCGCCATTTTCGGACTACGCGCTGTGCGATGAACCAAAAATACATAAACCAAATAAATCAGGATTACTTCGTTTCGGTCATCCAACCAGCGCGAAATGGTTTTTAGCAAAACTTTGCCATGATCCAGATTTTTTGGGCCAGATGAGAGAACAAGTTAAAACAATAATGTTAAATAACTTTTTGAATGGAATAAATTTTCCCCAAATTACACTAAAAAATCTCATCGACGAAAAATGCACGAAAGAAATGTACTGCTTGGAATGCACTTCTGAAGCACAAGCGGTTTTGGTCCAAATAGAGCTCATGCTTTTCAACGGTTGCAGGGAAGAAGTTGAAAGAATTCAGGTCTTAGACCTATCAAGATTAGGCCTTGAGGAACTTTCGCCGGCAATTAAATATTTCAAAAATCTCGAAAGACTTTTTCTGAACGAAAATCAACTCTACTCACTTCCTGAAGAAGTTGGAAAACTCAAACAGCTCACATTTTTAAATCTTGCCGCCAACGAACTAAAGACTCTTCCGAAGTCACTCGAAACATTGGAAAATCTAGGAACAATTCTTTTGGACGACAATCCTTTGGATGGACACAATGCATTGCCGCATCTTGAAGATTCACCCGCAATGAAGATCATCTCGGGCGATGGAGATGTTTTGACGCGGCTGTGTAATCAATGCAAAGAAGCAAAGTTCCCACAACTCCTCAAGCTACTTGAATTAAACCTCTTGAAAGAAACCGATAAGCCACGACAAACAAAAGAATCAATGAAAAAATTAAAAATTAAAAATTAGGAACCCAAAAATGAAAAAATTTATTTGTATCACTGTTTTAACTTCTGCCCTACTAACCACAATCTTTTCCAATGCAAAAATACCAAATATTTTGAGAGGCAAAGTTACAATTCATCGAGACCAGGACTACTCTGATTTCTTCGAAGCAATAGAGCGAGGATTAAATGCCAATGCAACGCTAGAAGATCGCAGTTACTTCGAGAGAGCTCAAAATATCATCACCCTCGTCTGCAGAAATTTTAAATTAGATCACATTCCATCAACAATTAAAAACCTCTCTTCATTAACGGATTTAATCCTTGAAGATACTTTACTTAGCAGCTTCCCGGAACAAATTACAGAACTTCATTCGCTTCGCTGTCTAGACCTTCAGAACAACCAAATAAAAGAACTTCCGGATTCTATTGGCGACCTAAACAACCTTCAACAATTAAAGCTAAAAAACAATCACATAAGCTCCCTTCCGGAATCTTTAACAAATCTTAAAAAGCTTTTCCTCATTGACTTGTCGAACAACTGGTTTAATTATTTTCCAACAATTCTCGATTCACTTCCGAACCTTCAAGTCGTCCTTCTTGCGGGCAACGAGATCGAAAAAATTCCCCCAGAACTATTTAAAGACTCAACCATAATTTGGCAATTAGATATGTCTAACAATCCTCTAGAGAGACCTCCAATAAAAATAGGACGGCTAAAACTATATTCGGAAGCCCCAAAGATCTGGCTTGGGGAACCAACAACCGCTCTAATCTCACCAGGAACATTTTAACATTGATAGTTTTCACTTGTTAAAACTCAGACTTTTGATAGCTTTTGGTTGAGACAAAAAAAGAAACTTAGAATCATGGAAACAGATGACTCCGCCAGAAAATGATCGCGCAAAAAGCGTAAACCTTGCTCGCAAACTTCGTCCACTAGGTTTCGATGGAATTATCGGGCAAGATTTCGTAATGCGCATGCTACAAAACAGCCTGTACAAAGACCAACTGTTCCCCGTCTATCTTTTTTTTGGACAACACGGCTGCGGAAAAACATCAACAGCTAGAGTTTTCGCCGCAGCAATGAACTGTAAGAACCTCGAAGCATTCCGTAAAAATCCGAGGGAGCATAAAGTTCCCTGCCACAACTGTTCATCCTGCACATCATTTAAAAATGAGAACTATCCGGACTTCATAGAAATTGATGCCGCGTCACACACCGGAGTAGAAAATGTCCGTCAGATTATTGAGGCATCATCGTACGTTCCTGTCGCAGGAGCAAAGCGTGTCTACCTAATCGATGAAGCGCACATGCTCAGCAAAGCCGCGTTCAACGCGTTGCTAAAGCTTTTGGAAGAACCTCCAAAAAGTGCAGTGTTTTTACTTGCAACAACCGAAATTCAAAAGGTCCCAAACACAGTTCGCTCACGATGCTTTCAGGCGCCGTTTTCTGTTCCAGACCGAGATGTTTTAATCGCGCATCTTGAAAAAATTTCTGCGCAGGAAGATATTACGGTTTCACGACGTGCACTTGAAGTTTTGGTTGCGCATACCGGCGGGTTCATCCGCGAT
>JABIAA010000115.1 GCA_018656485.1 bacterium
AACCTCACGCCGAAGAGAAGTGGTCTATCCACCGCTCGCCACCGCCACTCACGAAACAAAAGATTGCTGAAGAAGTTCTAGAAACTGGAATAAAAGTTATCGACCTCGTGTGCCCGTACCTCAAAGGCGCAAAGATTGGATTGTTCGGCGGAGCGGGAGTTGGAAAGACAATCCTCGTTCAAGAACTAATTCGCAACGTCGCACTTGAGCACGGCGGCAACTCCGTCTTTGTTGGCATCGGTGAACGAACCCGTGAAGGCAATGACCTTTGGCTCGAAATGAAACAAAGCGGCGTTCTAAAAAACACCGCACTCGTCTTCAGCCAGATGGGCGATATGCCAGGCGCACGACTTCGCGCTGGACTCGCCGGCTTGACCATGGCAGAATATTTTAGAGACCGCGAAGGCAAAGAAACTCTTTTATTTATAGATAATATCTTTAGATATGTTCAAGCGGGGGCTGAAGTTTCCGCACTCCTCGGAAGAGTTGCATCCGCAGTTGGTTACCAGCCAACCCTCGCTTCAGAGATGGGAGCACTTCAAGAACGTATCACGAGCACGCAAAAAGGTTCGATCACTTCCGTTCAAGCCGTCTACGTTCCGGCCGACGACTACAGCGATCCGGCACCGGCAACAACATTCCAGCATCTCGACGCAAGCACAGTGCTATCCAGAAAAATTGCCCAGGCGGGGATCTACCCAGCAGTCGATCCACTCGAATCTTTCTCAAACGGGCTAAGGCCTGAGGTCGTCGGAGAAACTCACTGCGAAATTGCACACGCAGTAAAAAAGACGCTGCAGAAATACAAGGACCTCAAAGACATCATCTCGATTCTTGGAATCGAAGAACTTTCTGAATCCGACAGACTTACAGTTGAGCGCGCCAAAAGAATCCAGAAATTCCTCACGCAGCCACTTTTCGTTGCAGAGCAATTTGCCAGCATCCCAGGAATCTTTGTAAAACGCGAAGACACGATAGATGGCTTCAAGCGCATAATCTCAGGCGAATGCGATTCAATTCCCGAACAAGACTTTTACATGCAAGGAACCATCGAAGACGTAAAGAAGAGCTCCAAAGTGACGATCAACACAGGCAGACTTAACGGCCAAGGCACACATCGATGACGGACCGGAAGAAAGAAAAATTTACCGCGAAATTCCTAAGCGGAGAAGGCGAAACCGCCGTCAACGTGCACTGGATCGAAATCCAAACCCCTTCCGGCAGCGTAGTCATTGGCCCAGACCACACTCCGTACGTCTCACTTGTTAAGCCAGAGTCGCAAGTCACATACGAGGAACAAAGTGGACAACGAAAAAATGTCCCAATCCAGAACGGCTTCGTTGTTGTCGAAAATGGAGAAGTTTCGATCTGCACGCTAAGTCCTGAGTATTCCCATAAGTCGTAGAGCTCTGCCGTCTTGACTTGCCTGCCCACACCAGCTAGCCTTTGTTCTTTCAAAATCGTAGCGGCTTGTCGGTACGATAAAAATGGGGCCGGTGAATGTATTCGATCATGCGAAAAATTCGGAATACGTTGTGGGGGCAACTTACTGCTGAAGAGGCAAAAAAGTTTTCTTTCCTCGCAGTAGCAATTTTCTTTCTCATCGGTTCGTACTGGCCGCTCAAAGTCCTCAAGGAAAGCGTTTTTATAAACGTTGTCGGAGTCGGGTATGAGCCATACGTAAAAATGATTTCGCCATTCTTCCTTTTGCCGCTCGTACTCTTTTATACCTCAATCATAAACTACGTGTCGAAAGAGCGCCTGATCTTTCTATTCACTGGCTTATTTACCACTCTTGGAATCTTGTTCTCTATTTTGTTGGCGCATCCAACCATCGGACTAGCCAACAGCATTCCAAGCCCATACCGCTTAGTCGGCTGGCTGTTCTTTCTTTTTACCGAATGCTTCGTCGCGTTGATGTACCCGCTCTTTTGGTCATTCATCCATGACATCACACCACCAGAATCGGCAAAACGTGGGTATGGATTAATTTTCGCCGCCTCGCAATTTGGCGCCCTGGTCTTTCTGCTCCTATCAGGATACATCGCATCTGACACATCGGCTTATGCGCAAAACACACCAATCCTCACATTCGGCGCGTCAATGCTCTTTGTAGCCTTCGCACTGACGATCTGGGTTTTCAGAAAAGTGGTAAACCCTGCGTCAGTAAAGGGCTACGAAACAAAGAAAGCACACAAGTCCCCAACAAAATTTTTAGACGGGCTTTCTGCAATTTTCACACGGCCGTACGTCATGGGAATCTTCCTGATCATTTTCTTCCATGAAGTTGTCGTTTCTCTTTTCAACTACCAACTGAACGTTTTGGTAACAAGGACTTTTTCGTGCCCTGGGATGCGGCATTTGTACTTGAATAAATATGCAATTTTAATCCAAGTCGTCTCAATCTTGTTCGCATTGATCGGAACATCATTTTTCCAAAGAAAGTTTGGAATTCGATTTTGTCTGCTGGCATTCCCAGCTCTACTTGGCGGACTTGCTCTAGCCTACACATTCACGCAAACACTCTTCGTAATCACTGGAATTATGATTTTGGCTAAGGGACTAAATTACGCGTTCTTTCAGCCATCAAAAGAAATTCTTTACATCCCAACATCAGTGGCAATCAAATACAAGGCCAAAGGTTGGATCGACATGTTCGGGATGAGATTTTCCAAGAGCGTTGGTGGGCTTGCCAACAAATTTGTTGGAATGGGTGTCTACCTCGTCGGACCACTTGCCCTTGGACTTGTTGGAGTGTGGTGCTGGGTATCCTTCCTGACAGGATCCAAGTACAACAAAACCGTCAAAGCGAAGGCGACCATCGACTAGTCTAAGTACTTTAAAACCAACATCATTTAAAATTTGCCTTACGAATTTGCGCCTAGTATACTTTTTACTTAAGGGGGTTTGTGCCTCCGCTGTTCCGTGGATGTTCCACAAAATTACTAACCTAAATCGGAGGAGAGAGCCATGTTGCCCTCACTTTCTGCGCTGGCAAACTTTGCCATCTTTTTGACGCGCTTCGATGTACTTCTTGCCATCGGTGCAGCAATTACATTTTCTGTGTGGATCACGGGAAATGGTCGCCGTGTAGTCAAAGCCCTGTGGGGCGATCTCACTCCAACTGAGGCCAGCCGTTTTGCGATTCTCGGTAGCAAGTTTTTCATCATCATTGGCGCATATTGGGCGCTTCGCTCAATTAAAGATGCGTTCTTTAATGACCTTGTTGGACTCGAGTTTCAGCCTAAGGCAAAAATTCTGTCGCTCTTCGTAATCATTCCTGTCGTCTTGATGTACACAAAGCTCGTGGACATGGTCGAAAAGCACAAGCTGTTCACGATCATCTGCTCGTTCTACGCAACACTGTACGTCGGAATCGCATTGTTCCACATGGCCAATGTTCCAGCAATGACTAGTTCGCTGGTATCGTGGATTCCTGGCAGTGGACTTGGGTGGTTCTCGTACGTGGCAATCGAAAGTTTTGGCGGCATCATTGTTGCTCACTTCTTCGCCTTTGTCGCAAGCACAACAACAACCGAATCGGCAAAACGCGGATACGGACTGTTGTTCTTCGCAGGACAACTTGGAAACCTAATCGGACCGACACTGATCGTTTCGTACCTGAAAATAATCAAGTTCTCTGGAGCATTCATCGCAGTTGCTATCTCAATCATGATCGTGCCACTCATCACAACTGTTTACATGCATTTCTTCCCAGAAGCATCTGAAGCTAATGAAGTTGCAAAGAAGCCAAAGACAAGCGTCTTCGAAGGTGTCCGCTTGCTCTCAAGCCACGGCTACCTCATGGGCCTTGCGTTCGTTGCTGTTATCTATGAGGTCATTGGAACAATCCTTGATCTGCAACTGAAAATGACAGCCCGAAGCTCTGGCTACGTCGGAGAAGCACTTGGTGTCTTCATGGCTCGCTACGCTCAGGCAACCGCATCTCTCGCAATCGTATTTGCACTTGTCGGAACCAGTTTCTTCATCAGAAGATTTGGCGTACGATTCTGCTTGGTTGCATATCCAGCACTACTTGGGCTCGTTGTGTTCTCCGCAAGAACGTATCCGTTACTTGCAGTGTTCTTCGTTGGAATGGTCCTTGTAAAAGCCTTCAGCTACGCATTGAACAACCCAATGAAAGAAATGCTCTACCTACCAACAAGCAAAGATGTGAAGTTCAAGGTCAAGAGCATCATCGACGCATTCGGTGGCAAACTCACCAAGAGTGTCGGCTCAGTTGTTAACAACGCATTTGTTGGTAACATGGGAAGCCTCGTCGCCTACGGAAGTTTATTCTCGCTCGGTGTCGTTGGAGTGTGGGTTGTTATCGCCCTTGCGGTTGGCAGCGCATACAACAAGCTTATGGCTCGGAACGAGATCATCAGCTAACATCGTTTAACTACGATTAAAAACTTAAGGGGCTGGGTTGCAAAACTCTGCCCCTTTTTTTGTAAAGGAAAAAACAATGGGACTTATTCTTGGCATTGAAACATCGTGTGACGAAACAGCTGCTGCGGTTTTTGACACGAAGCAGCAGAAGATTTTATCCAACGAGTTGTTCTCCCAAACCAGCCTTCACGAAATCTATGGAGGCGTTGTCCCAGAAATTGCATCTCGGTCACATCTTGAGAAGATCGATATTATCGTGAGTGAAGCACTTTCGAAGGCAGGTGTTGAGCTTGACGACATCGAAACGATTGCGGCAACCAACCGACCGGGACTGGCTGGCTCACTGCTAGTCGGATTTTGTTTTGGAAAAACGATGGCGTGGGCAAAGAAAAAAAACTTCGTCGGCGTTGATCACCACGCTGGGCACATTTACTCGGCATTCCTTCGGGATGACAATGTGTGCCGGTTCACAGAATTCCCGTTCATCGCCCTCTCCGTCTCAGGCGGACACCCCTCGCTGTACCTCGTTCGCAGCCCACAGAATTACGAATTAATTGGTGGAACGATAGATGATGCCGCAGGCGAAGCATTCGACAAGATTTCAAAGCTTATGGGCTTCGGCTACCCCGGCGGCCCAATAATCGAGAAGCTAGCATCCTCGATTGGCTTTGAGGAGTTTTTTGATTTCCCCAGAGGTCGCAAAATGGCTCAGTCGCTCAACTTCAGTTTTTCGGGACTCAAGACTGCGGTTTTGTACAAGCTCGTGGAGTTGGGAGCATACGATTTCAAAAGTGGACTCAACAAAGAAAAGATGACCGACGAACTCGCGGCCAAGGTTGCATCGTCGTTTATGGTGTGTGTGAAAGATATTTTCACGGGCAAAGTTAAACTAGCGCTTAAGAAGTTTCCAGAGGCTCGCGGCTTCGCGCTTGTCGGGGGGGTTGCATGCAACAAGTATCTCAGGAGCGAACTGCAGACCTACTGTGAAAAGCTTGGCAAATTTTTTGTTAGCCCACCTACGAAGTTCTGCACGGATAACGGAGCAATGATCGCATGCGCGGCAGCACATGGAAAGATCGAAGCCCCTCAATGGGATCTTGATGTGTTTGACGATCCAGACAAATCTATGAATCGATAGAAGTCTCGACGAGGCAGTCACAGCTATTCTTTGCGGAGTGATTTGTAATTGATCGTTTTGCTTGGAACACGTTATCAGCAAATGATTTCAGCTTGTTCTTCTCAGCCCCGTGTTTTACGTAATCTTTCTTTTCGCCGCCCCCATTGTACTTTTCATTTTTGTACTCGAGAATTTCTTTGTTGGAACGAAGAACAACCTTGGGAAGCGTTATAAAAGATTTATCGAGCTTTATCTTCCAATTCTGGATTGCGCTTACGTGATTAGGATTCATCTTTACCGTTAGAAGCTTTTTTGCATTCTCATGAGGAATCCGATAACCGGCTCGCTTGAGGCTCTTCTCTTCGATTTCCCAGGTAATTTCACTGCCATCTTTCTTGTTCATCTGAAGACGATAGAACAGGTACGGCTTTTGGCTATCCTGCTTAATCGCGGTTGCAGTATTGTCGATCCCCACTGTATCTGGCTCAATAGAAAAGCTTTGGCTCACCAGAAGAAAGAGTTCGTCAGCAGGTTGTTCATCCAGTCGGAAAGAATAAAAGCCTTCTGAGTTACTGTCAGCTGAATCACCGGCAAATGAAGCTTCGCATTTTTCCATCTTATCTCGATCAGGCGCAACAATCGCACCCTTCATCACGATTGTTTCAGCATTTGCACAACTCGCAAAAATAAGTACTACTGCTAGAATTCGTGTCGCTATAAATTTCATAGTCCCCCCCCCTTGGTGCCGTTGCATCAAAAAGTGTCAACTCTCTTATCACTGAACATACGTAGTGTAGTGTATACTATGTTAGCTTAATATTGGACCATATTTGAGAGTTTAGTGTGTCTGCACTTACACATATAAAGCGGAAAGTTATTGTCCTTTTCAAGAAGAACATCGATGATCACAAGGCAGCGCTGTCGGGTGCCATTGGAACCGGGATATCATTCTCACCGCTGTTGGGATTTCATTACGTCCTGATGTTCATCTTGAATTGGTTTATGGACTTAAATTTTCCCATTTTGGCGTTTACAACCTCGTTCAACAATCCGTGGACCATGGTTCCGATGTACGCATTCGATTATTCCGTAGGCTATTGGCTAATACATAGCGTATTCAAAGTAACTACGGTCTTCCAATTCAAAATCAGGCAAATATACTATATTGGTCCATCGCTGGAAAAAATCCTCGGAGATGGTAATATTTGCCTCTGGTCCTTCTTCGTTGGCGGATTCGTTGTCGCCACCGTCGCTGGAATAATTGCATACCCAGTGTTCTTGTACATCAGCAGATCAGTACATAAAGCGGTTAAGATAAAAAATAAATGGAAAAAAGATGAAGATCATAACGGTTAACAAGCGCGGACTACACGAGTATGAGATTCTCGAAAAGTTTGAAGCTGGCATAGTTTTATCAGGCGACGAGATCAAATCCATTCGCCAGAATGGGGTCTCGCTCACCGACTCTTTCGCAACAGTAACTCGCGGAGAAGTTAGCCTTCTTAACTGTCACATCGCTCCCTACTCGCACGCGTTCACAAAAAGCTATGAGCCAAAGAGGACTCGCAAACTCTTGCTACACAGGCGCGAAATAGAAAAACTAGCAGGAAATGTTTCTGCCAAGGGACTAACACTTGTTCCCATCAAGCTTTACTTTGGAAGCAGAGGATACGTAAAAGTTGAACTTGGACTAGCACGACACAAAAAGCTGGTAAACAAGAAAAAGGAATTGAAAGAAAAAGATCTCAAGCGCGAAGCTTCACGAGAATCAAAATATTCGATCAAGTAGTCCGGAAATTGCAGGGAGGAAAATGCAATGATCGCAGATATACCTGAAACAATGTGGAGATGGGTAAAGAATATAATCTTTCTCATCGTTGTTCTTTTTTTACTTAAACTAATTGTTCCATATCTCCATATCGACCATCACTTCCACAAGCTACGAGAAAAAGTTCCAGCATTAAGTGTGGTAATCGATTATGTCGTCCCACCACCAGCAGAGCCAGCTTTAGGAGAAATTAAGTAAAGCGGAGTGGAGCTAGGCTAAATAAAAGAACCAAAGGAAGTTAAAACTGATTCGTAAAATACTTCACGAAGAACCCATCAAGCTCTAAAGTTCCGCCGCCCATTTTAATGCGACGATCCATTTCATACAGCATGTCATATGCGGAAGTTAAACCTTTGACGGTAAAGTTTTTGTAGCCACCTTTTCGAGCAAATCCAAACGAAAGCCCGCCGGAGAATCTCTTTGCTTCCGCATTTCTTCCTTTATTCATGTAGTCCACGAAGAAACAAGCTCGCCATATTTTTTCAGACCAAAAAACAATCCAATAGACATCGGGATAGTCACTGGCTTTCTTATCCCAAACTTCGAAAAACTTTTTGTGGTCTCTAGCAAAGAATGCGTCAACAAGGGCAAAGAACCCCACGCCCTCCTCATCTGCGCAAACCTTTTCTGCATACTCAGAGAAATCACCATTCGACTTCGCACCAACAGTTGAGGCGCAAAAGTTCATGGTACACGCAGCATCGATGGTCATCTTTGGAACAGCTCGAAGTGCCGATTTCATAGCGTCAAAATTTAACTTGTCCCCAAGAACATCTCGCAAGTTTTGAAAGTTCGCGTAGCCGGGAACATCAACGACTGTCGCTTTATCAAGAACTTGTTTTGGAACCTTAGCGGTATCTGAAACAAAAAATATGACAATGTCGATTGGATTAATTTGAGCAACCCGGGCAAAAAACGCCTGCTGTTTTTTGGGAGCAGCGGCACCGGTGCAAACTTCCCCGAGCCACCAAAGCCTGCGACTCATTAGAAAAGTCTGCTGCATCGCGTCGTGCTTTGACCGTTCGACGAACTCGTCTCGAGAACAAGAAACGATTTGGAATGATGCCGTTTTCTTTGCACGATCAATGATGTCCGCAACGATCACGCCTGGCAATCGTGGTCCTCGAAGGCACACAAAGCGTCCCTGGGCGAGCCATGTCGAATCGCCAAAACTGGCTAATAATTTTTCTAGAGTCATTTTGTCTTAGATTACTTGCTGGGGGAATCAAATTCCATGCGTTACTTCAACTAGTTCTCGCAAGTATTCCTCATTAAAATCTTTTTGGAAAGTTTCTAATTTTGGAATTGCCAAACTACTTGTTGGCAAGTCGACTTCCAAGACAAAACAATGGAGTCTTACATTTAGCTCCATGAACTGTTTCAGCGGGATGACAGAAGCATTCGTCATCAAGATTGCTTTGAAAGGTTTCTAATTTCTGAACGATCTCCTTGCAACCGAAAGCAGCAAGATCTTTTAGTTGTTCGAATAGATCCCAAGAAACGGGTCCACGCTCTGCGGTCCCCTGCACTTCTATAACTTTGTTGTCGTGTGACAAAATAAAATTGAAGTCGGCATCCGCCTCGTTATCTTCTTCTTGCTCAAGGTCAACAAAGGCATCGCCGTTAACAACTCCTGCGGAAATCGCGGAGATGTTTTTTGGAAAAACATTTGTGGAGATAACTTTACGATTCGCCCAGCGCCTTGCTGCAATGAAAAGTGCAGCACTCGCACCGTTGATGGCAGCAGTTCGGGTTCCACCGTCAGCGGACAAAACATCACAATCAATGTAGATCGTTCGTTCACCAAAGGAGCTGAAGTCTGTAACCGACCGAAAGACGCGGCCGATCAATCTGGAAATTTCAACAGATCTCTTGTTGCGATGCGCACTGCTTGAAGCCCGAAGGCCCCGCGGCTTGCTGGCAGACGGAAGCATCTCGTACTCCGCAGTCAGCCAACCAGTTCCTTTTCCACGCAAGAATGGTGGAACACCATTTACAAGAGACACTGAGGCGAACACAACGGTCCGCCCCATTGAAAAAAGCACGGAGGCGTCTGATCGCCCGAAGGGATCAAACACCACCTCAATGCCTCGAACCTGATCAAAATTTCGACCAGAATTTCTCGAGGGCATTTGTTTATCTTTCAAGTTCCGGTGCTACAAGTCTGATACGACCAGTTGACCTGTCGTTCGCTGTTACGCGGACTCGAAGTTTTTGGCCTGTTTCGTACTGCTGTTGAAGCGTACGTTGCTTGTCTTTAGCAATAGCTGAGATGTGCACGAGGCCATCGCAACCTGGAACGAGTTCTACGAAGATTCCGAAATCGACGAAACGTCTGATGATTCCGTCAAATTCTGAATTAACATCGATATCACCGACGAGTGCACGAATCCAAGATTCTGCTTTTTCAGCTTTATCTTTGTCTTGTGCATAAATGCGAACTGTACCATCATCATTGATGTCAATTTCCGCACCAGTCTTAGCAACGATCTCTTTGATCATTTTGCCGCCGGGTCCAATAACTACACCGATTTTATCTGTTGGGATGTTAGTGCTTAACACTTGTGGAGCTCTATCTGACACTGTTTTCCTTGGTTCTGAAATTGTTTTTTCCATTTCTTCAATAATATGGATGCGCGCTTTCTTAGCTGCATTGAACGCATCCCCTAAGATCTCACGAGACAGCCCTTCGCTGTCTTTGATGTCCATTTGTATACCCATCACACCTTTCTTAGTTCCGGTAACTTTTAGGTCCATTAGACCAAAAGCATCCTCGGATCCAAGAATATCTGTGAGCACACGCAGCTTGCCTTCTGAGTCTCTCATGAGGCCAATGGCAACGCCACCGACAACATCAGAAATCGGAACACCAGCATCCATCAAGCCCAGAGTTGTTGCGCACACAGTTCCCATGGACGAAGAACCGTTGCATGCAAGAACATCCGCTATTGCGCGAATCGCGTATGGAAAATCTTCTTGCGATGGCATCACTCTTGCGAATGACATCTCGGCAAGATTTCCATGTCCGATTTCTCTACGACTTACACCACGTACTGGACGAACATCGCCAACACAGTATGGTGGAAAGTTGTAGTGCAACATGAATGGCTTTTCTTTGTTTCCGCTAAGTGTTTCAAGCCGCTGCGCATCTCCTGCAGTTCCAAGAGAAATGCTTGAAAGAACTTGTGTTGCGCCACGTTGAAATAATGCCGACCCGTGAGTACACGGCAAAAGTCCAACTTCGGTACCAATCGGACGAACTGTTTCGAAGGACCGTCCATCGAAACGAATGTTCTGCTTCGCGATTAAATCGGGAAACAAAGCACGCAGCTCATCTTCAAATAAGTACTTTACTACTGTGGCGGAAACTTCCCCGGAGGAAATTTCTTTTTCCAAACCAGCAAGAACCGTTGATCGAGCAGAGCTGATCGCATTGGTAAATTCTGTTTTGGAGACGTTGAAAATCTTTGATTCAAGATCAGATGGAAGAAGCTCATGAACAAGAGCTTGCCATTTTTTCCATTCAACTTTTGCGGACGGTTCAAGTTTTGTTTTTCCGCAATCTTTGCGAACTTCGTTCTGCCACGCAACCTGCTC
Organism: bacterium; assembly: GCA_018656485.1. Lineage (GTDB taxonomy): Bacteria > Babelota > Babeliae > Babelales > JABIAA01. Next base: position 10,935 of record JABIAA010000115.1, read on the forward strand.
TTTGATGAGCTCTTGTGCCTTTACGAGAAGATCTATAATGTCCTTCTCGGCAAGGTTATCACAACGCCCCTCAACCATGCAGATTCCACCTTCGGTTCCCGCAACAACAACTGAAGTGCCTGCTTTTTCAGTAGACTCAACGTCGAGGTTGAATTGCCACTCTCCATCAATGAAGCTCGCTTGCACAGCACCAATTGCCCCAGCAAGTGGAATCTCAGAAATCTGAAATGCAAGTGATGCACCTATGATTGCTTGAATTCCAATTGGGGTATTGCCGCTGTATGACAAAAGAGTGGAGAAAAGTTGAACTTCATTGAAGTAAAACTTTGGGAACAATGGGCGAATGGTACGATCAATGATCCGAGAAGTTAAAACTTCCTGGTCACTTGGACGACCTTCGCGTTTGATGTAGCCACCAGGAATTTTTCCTGCGGCTGCTAAACGTTCGCGATGTTCGACAGTTAATGGGAGGAACCCCATGAACTCTCTTTCTTCACGAGCAGCTGTGGCGGCAGAGATAATAACTGTCTCCCCCCACTTGCTCCACACCGAGCCATCTGCCTGATCGGCAAAACGGCCGATTTCGACTTCAAGCCCCAATGGCGCAAACGTATACTTTTTACAAGTCATTCATAACCTTTATGAAAAAATTTAAAACCAAGACCTATACTCCAACGCGCTTCGCTAGCTCGTTGTATCGGCCAAGGTCTTTCCTTTGAATATATCGTAGAAGTCGACGTCTTCTACCGATGAGTTTTAGCAACCCACTGCGAGAATGAAAATCCTTGCGGGCTACCTTCAGGTGTTCGGTGATCTGACGAATACGATCGGACAGCAAAGCTACCTGAACTTCTACCGAACCAGTATCGCCCTCGGAACGGGCATACTCTTTTATAAGATCACACTTTGACTTGCTTGCCATACCTAGAAACTCTTTCCAAAACAAAATACCTTCAAAACAAAAACAATTTAAATGGTAGGCACGAGCGGAGTCGAACCGCTGACCTTTGCTACGTCAAAGCAACGCTCTAACCAACTGAGCTACGCGCCTACTTCAAACATCTAAACTTACTACTCACCGGACAGAGAAATCTTATCAAGACCAACCTCAAGCCGTTCCTCTTCTGACGCTTTCTGTTCAAGCTCAGAAACATCGCTACCAATGTACTTTTGTCTAAACGAAGGCACACCAGTTCCGGCAGGGATGAGTCTACCAATAATAACGTTTGATTTCAAGCAGGACAAGTAGTCAACTTGCCCTACAACAGCTGCTTCTGTAAGCACACGGGTCGTTTCTTGGAATGATGCGGCAGCGATAAAGCTGTCAGTTCCCAGAGACGCCTTCGTAATACCCATCAGTAGCGGCTTTGCAATCGCAACACGCTTTTCAGTAGAAGCAAGAAATTTATTCACCGACTGCAGATGGTTCTTGTCGACACGATCACCAACGACGAAGCTGGTCTCACCCGGGTCAACAACTCTAACCTTTGCAAGCATCTGTCTAACGATAAGCTCGATGTGCTTGTCATGAATTCCAACACCCTGCAAGCAATAAATCGCTTGAATTTCTTTCACAAGGTATTTCTGCAACTCACCAGGGCCAAGAATTCTCAAGATATCATGCGCACTCGGAACACCAGCTGTTAGCGGATCCCCGGCGCGAATAGCCTCGCCATCTTCGACCATAAGGTGCTTGCTTCTTGGCACGTTATATTCGTATGTATCACCCTCATCGGTTGTAACTGTAATTCGTCGCAACCCACGATGAAGACCACCGAACTCAACTTTTCCGTCAACGTCGCTAAGCACGCAAGTATCTTTTGGCGTACGCGCTTCAAACAACTCAACAATTCGTGGAAGACCACCGGTGATATCCTGGGACCTGTGTTCTTCACGTGGAATTTTTGCAAGAACCTGCGCTGGCTCAACTTTATCGCCGTGACGAACAATCAAATGTGCTCCAGTCGGCAACAAATACCGTGCAACCTCTTCGTCGTTTTCATCGAGAACCGCAATTCCTGGCTGACTTTTTTCTTCACGTCGCTCAAGAACGACAAGTGTAGACTGGCCGGTCTTATCATCAAACTGCTCGTGGAACGTTACATTTTCTACAAGGTCGATGAACTCGATTTTGCCGCCACGCTCTGTCAAAATAACTTTTAGAGGATCCCACTCAGACAGCGTTACACCATCCTCAATCTCTTCACCATCTTTGACAAGAAGCGTGCTTCCATACTCGAGCCGGAAGACCTCAAGGTCTCGCCCGTCTTCTGAAACAACAGCAAGCTTTGCCCGACGGTTGATAACGACTTCTACGCCTTCAGAGTTCGCAACCGTATGTACATCACGGAGTTGAATTGTACCACTGACCTTCGATGCATTTAAATTTCTATCCACATCTCCACTAAGCACACCACCCATATGGAAGGTTCTTAGCGTAAGCTGCGTTCCAGGCTCACCAATCGACTGTGCAGCAACAATTCCAACCGCATGCCCAACGTCAACGATCTCTGTGGTTGCCATGTCCATTCCATAACACATGGCGCAAACGCCCTTCTCCGCCTGACAAGTCAGGACAGATCGTACAGGAATTTCCGTAACCGCAGACTCGCGAATTTTCACAATCTCTTCGTCAGAAACCATCTCACCCTGCCGAATCAAAAGAGTTCCGGTGATCGGATCCTTAAGATCCTCTGCAACGACTCTTCCAACTGCTCGATCTTCAAGCGGCTTGATGACCTTATTTCCTTCGACGAGAGCTGAAATTTTTACAGACCCGAGAGTCTTGCAATCCATTTCTCTAACAACCACATCCTGCGACACGTCAACAAGTCGACGGGTTAAATAACCGGCATCAGCTGTTTTCAACGCCGTATCTGCAAGACCTTTTCGAGCACCATGAGTTGAAATAAAGTACTCAAATGTGTTGAGCCCTTCTTTAAAGTTCGCGATAACGGGACTCTCAATAATTTCCCCAGATGGGTTAACCATAAGTCCACGCATTCCGCCAAGCTGCCTAATCTGTTCTCGAGATCCTCGAGCGCCAGAGTCCAACATCATGAACACTGGATTGAAAGGAGTCCCTTTTTTGTCAGCGTTGGCAACTGCTTTTTTGTCACCCTGCTCCAATTCTGAGATCATCTCATCCGCAACATCTTGCGTGGCGCGCGCCCAAACCTGAATCGCGTTATTGTAACGCTCTTTGTTGGTAATCGCACCTTCGCGGTACAATTTATCAATCTTTTCCGTTGCAGCCCTGCTCTTTTTGATGATTCCTTCTTTCTTCTCAGGAATAACTAAGTCATCCACTGAAAGAGAAATCCCCGCGCGAGTAGCAGAACCAAAACCAAGCTTCTTAATTTTATCAAGCGCAATAACCGCAGCCTCGTGCCCACAGTCACGACAAATTCTTGCGATCAACTTAACCAGGTCTTTTTTGACCATTGCCTTGTTGACCCACTCAATGCGAGCACCATCTGGAAGTGCTTCGAACAACAGAACTCGACCAACGGTGGTCTTAACAATTCCCTTTGCTCCACGAACCCTGATGGAAATACTTGCTTGAAGATCAACGGCACCATGCTGGTACGCATAGACAACCTCTTCAACTCCAGCAAAGCAAGTCCCTTCACCCTTGGAGCTCTTGCGCCCCTTAGTTATGTAGTAAAGCCCAAGAACCATGTCCTGCGACGGAACGGTAATCGGATGTCCACTACGAGGTGAAAGAACATTTTTTGTTGAAAGCATTAGCTCTCTAGCTTCTGCTTGCGCCGCTTTACTCAAAGGTAGATGGACCGCCATTTGGTCACCGTCAAAGTCAGCGTTAAATGCTGAACACACGAGCGGGTGAATCTTGATAGCTTTACCTTCAACAAGAATCGGGTAGAACGCCTGGATACCAAGTCTATGAAGAGTTGGTGCACGGTTGAGAAGAACAGGTCTGCCCTTTACAACTTCTTCAAGTGCTTCCCAAACTTCCGGATCCATGTTCTCGACCATGCGCTTTGCAACACGCAAGTTCAATGCAAGTTCTCTTTGCTGAAGCTCAGCGTAGATGTACGGCTTGAACAATTCGAGCGCCATAAGCTTCGGAAGACCACACTGGTGCATTTGAAGTTCTGGGTCAACAACAATGACCGAACGACCTGAGTAGTCAACACGCTTACCAAGAAGATTCTGTCGGAAACGCCCCTGTTTCCCACGAAGCATTTCGCTTAGTGATTTCAAAGGACGTCGATTTGTTCCACGAACCGGTTGGCCTCGACGACCATTGTCAACGAGAGCGTCAACAGACTCTTGGAGCATTCGCTTTTCATTTTTGATAATAACGCCAGGCGCCTCAAGCTCGATCAGCCTGCGAAGACGAATGTTTCGGTTGAGAACACGGCGGTACAAATCGTTAAGGTCTGAACTTGCAAAGCGACCACCTTCCAACGGCACCAATGGCCGAAGGTCCGGTGGAATAACAGGAAGCACCTCGAGCACCATCCACTCTGGGCGGATATTCGAACGATGCATTCCAGATAAAACTTTGAAGCGCTTAGCAAGCTTCAATTTCTGTGTAGCTGAAGTTGTTTTTTTGTATTCTTCCTCAACGCGCCGGACTTCAAACGCAAGGTCTAAAATCATGAGAACTTGGCGAATCGCCTCAGCACCCATTTCTGCAGAAAATTCTATGTCGTCCGGGTTGCTGCTCTGGTAATCGTCATACTCAACACCAGACAAAAGAGTCTTGAATGGATATGGCGAAAGCCCTTGATGAACAACAATGTAACTATCAAAGTAAATTACTTTTTCTAAATCGCGAACCGTCATCTCAAGAATAAGGCTGAGATAACTTGGAATTCCCTTTAAGAACCAAATATGCGCAACTGGTGACACAAGATTAATATGTCCCATTCTTTCACGGCGCACACGCGACTGAATAACCTCAACTCCACATTTTTCACACGTAACACCACGATGCTTCATACGACGGTACTTGCCGCAATTACATTCCCAGTCTTTTTGTGGTCCAAAAATTCGCGCACAGAATAAACCATCCCTCTCAGGCTTTAGCGTTCTGTAGTTGATAGTTTCAATCTTTTTCACTTCACCGTACGACAAGGATTTTACCTTCTCAGGGGAAGCGATTCCAATTTTGATAGCGTTAAATTGCGTAACGTTTACGTATTCGCGGAACCTGTCCAAAACTCTGTTATTCACTAGTCTGCTCCTTGCTAGCCCTGAACGGATCCACCTGCAGCCCCAGACTCTGCAGCTCCTTGATCAAAACGTTAAAGGACTCCGGCATCCCCGGGGTTGGCAACTCGTCCCCCCTCACAATTGCTTCGTACGCTTTGAGGCGTCCGTTAACATCGTCTGATTTAATCGTTAGCATTTCTTGAAGTGTATGCGCCGCACCATAACCGTAAAGCGCCCAGCCCTCCATCTCTCCAAGCCTCTGTCCACCAAACTGCGCCTTTCCACCCAGCGGCTGCTGCGTGATCAACGAGCATGGTCCAACAGATCGCGCATGCAACTTATCATCAGCCAAGTGATTAAGTTTCATCATATAAATTTGTCCGACGGTAACTGGCTGATCCATAAGCTCCCCAGTCTGCCCATCGTGCAGTTGATACACGCCTCGATCAGGAATGTTCAGGCTCTTAAGCAACGGAGTGACATCTTTCTCAAAATCTGCCCCATCGAAAATAGGAGTCGAGACCTTACAGCCATCTTCTGCCACTTTTCTCGCAGCATCCATCAAGCCATCTTGTCCGTACGTCTCTTCAATATTCGCAACCAACTCTTTGCCGTAATATTTTTCGAGATACTTCTTAACTTCTGAAGCTCCCCACTCATTGATCTTGTCGGCAAGATTGTTTCCAATAGTCTTACAGGCCATCCCTAGAACAGTTTCGAGCAACTGCCCAACGTTCATACGACCAGGAACACCCAGCGGGTTAAGAACGATATCAACCGATCGACCATCCGCAAGGTACGGCATGTCTTCTTTATTCACAATCCTGGAAACAACACCCTTGTTTCCGTGGCGACCAGCAACCTTATCACCAACTGAGATGTGACGTTTCATTGCAACAGAAACACATACTCTTTTGATAACACCAGATGGAAGATCATCACCCTTACGAAGCTTGGCGATTTTCTCTGCCTTCAAAGCTTCAAGGACGCGAAGCTGACCGTCGAAGATTTCTCTAAGAGAAGAACTTCTTTCGTCAATGGCTTTTACCCCGCTCTTGATTTTTAAGAGCACATCGATCGATGCATCTTTAATTTTTGTGGCCGAAAACTTTCCGCCATCGGATAACTCTTTGCACTTTCCAGCACTATTGCCAGCAAGCTCTGTAACAAGCTTTTCTTTGATCGCTTCTTCGATCAAGCCAACCTGATACACGTGAGCGATCTCAAGCTTCTCTGTCTCAGCAATTACGATTTCTTTGTAACGCTTATCTCTTCTGATTCCACTTCGGGAGAAAATCTTAACGTCTACAACTGTACCGTTGATGCCTGGCTTAACCCTCGATGATGTGTCGCGAACCTCTCGTGATTTCTCACCAAAGATCGCTCTAAGAAGTTTTTCTTCTGGCGACACCTGAACGTCACCCTTGAGCGTAACTTTTCCGACGAGGATATCACCGGGCTTGACACGGGTTCCGACACGAACAATCCCGTCATCGTCAAGAGCCTCTAACTCTTTTTCGCTGACGTTTGGAATATCGCGCGTAATTTCTTCCGCACCAAGTTTTGTATCGCGGGCTTCGACTGTAAACTCTTCAACGTGAACAGATGTCAGCACATCTTCAGCGACAAGTCGCTGACTCATAACGATAGCATCCTCAAAGTTGTATCCGTACCATGGAATAAACGCAGCAAGAAGGTTACAGCCGAGAGCAAGTTCTCCATCTGAAATCGACGGACCATGTGCAACGACATCGCCTTTCTCAACACGCATTCCAGCTTTAACTGTCGGCGTATAATGAACACACGTATCGTGTCCAGACTTTCCGAACTTTTTAAGAACGTATGAATCCACAGGATGCGAAAACCATTCTTCTTCTTTTTCCGGATCTGAAACCGCGTCACGAAGAATAACTACCTTGTCAGAAGCAACGTATCGAACAATCCCAGAGGCTTTCGCTGCAATAACTGAGCCTTCAGAATTTCCAATCTCACGCTCCATGCCAGTTCCAACAAGTGGGGACTTCGGATTAACCAAAGGAACCGCCTGTCTCTGCATATTAGAACCCATGAGTGCACGGTTAGCATCATCATGCTCTAGGAATGGAATCAGCGCTGTTGCAACAGACACCATCTGACGAGGAGAGGCTTCAACATATGAAAGATCTTTTGGCGAAATCTTCTCAACGTTTCCACTCCTACGCGCTAGAATTTCGTCGGATTTAATTTTTCCTTTTTCGTCAACATCGACTGTTGCCTGACCAACTGACTTTCCAAGTTCTTGGAAGGCGTCGATTGTAACGACTTCATCTTTGATCACGCCATCCTCAACAGGACGGTAAGTTGTTTCAATAAACCCAAGCGGATTTACTTTTGCATATGTAGCAAGAGAAGCAATAAGACCAATGTTCTGACCTTCAGGAGTTTCAATAGGACAAATACGTCCATAGTGAGACGGATGAACGTCACGAACTTCCAAGGTCGCACGCTCTCTCGTAATACCGCCGGGTCCAAGAGCAGATAGACGGCGCTTATGTGCCATCTCAGCAAGTGGATTGGTTTGATCCATGAACTGTGAAAGCTGACCAGCGCCGAAGAACTCTCGAAGAACTGCGGCTAGCGGCTTCACATTAATGAAGTCATACGGCATGAGCGCTGTATAATTTTCTTGTAGACGAAGTCTCTCTCGAACAACTTTTTCAACTCGTGAAAGTCCAACGTAAATTTGGCTCTGAAGCAACTCACCAACAAGGCGAACACATCGGTTCCCCATGTTATCGACATCGTCAAGCTCACCCTCACCGCGCTCTTTAAGCGAAACAAGGTATCGAAGAACATCCACGATATCTTCTTTTCTAAGATGCGTTATTTCTTCTGAAACATTGCTGCCGAGTTTACGGTTTATTCGAATTCGACCAACAATAGTTAGGTCGTAGAAACGTTGATTGAAGAACATGTTCTGGATGTATTCTTCCATAATTTTGAAAGAAGAGACATCGCCTGGACGTAAACGAGAGTAAACGTCTTTAACTGCATCCTCATATGTTTCGCAACTGTCCTGGTCAAGCGTAAGCGCAATTGATGGTTGAAATACATACCCGGAATGTTGGATCAGCGCAAAGTGACACTTCCCAACTCCCTCAAGGTGATCAACCAATTCTGCTTTGATCGTACCGCCACGTTTAAGAAGTAATTCGCCGGTGGATGCATCTGTAACATCACCGCTCGCGATTCTGTTGACGAGACTGCTCTTACGAAGCTTAAGCCTGCGCACACCACCCTTCTTCAGCTTTTCAATGACTTGCGGCGTAATTCGCTGCCCGACTGTAAAGCCTTCCGCATGTTTTTCTGGAACAGCTCCTGCATCTAGTCGCTGACCAATGAGACTATCATTGACGACTTTGTAGAAGTCACCCTTCTCTACTTCGATATCCTCGAACTTGTAGAAGAGCGGAAGCATTTCTTTTCTCGAAACGCCAATCGACTGCAGCAACGTTGTTGCCAAAATTTTCTTTTTCTTATCAATCCGCGCATAAAGAATGTCGTTTTGATCAAACTCAAAGTCCAGCCATGCACCACGTGCTGGAATTATGCGGGCAATATTTACAGGGTTCCCTCTGAAATCTTTGTTACGCTTGCTTAACGAGAAGAGAATCCCAGGGGCACGATGAATCTGACTGACGACAACACGGTACACTCCGTTGATTAGGAATGTTCCCTTGCTTCCAAGCTCAATGCGGCCTTTATCGTTTTCGTAGAAGTCGATCATCACAGGAAGGTCGCAGAAGAAAACTTCTTGCTCCTTAACGTCATGAATTGTTCGCTCGCCAGTTTCAGGATCATTGTCCCAGGCGATAAGCTGCATCTTTGCACGCAATGGCATCGAATAAACTTTGTCACCGTAGTAACATTCATCTACCGACGCTTCAACCTTAACGGTTACGCGCGCATGGCACCCGCCACACCGGACATAAGAAGCGGTTTTGTTTTTGCACTTAGGACATTCTTTGCCAGAAAGTCTGTTGACTCCAGCTCCCTTGCACTTTGTGCACTTCCACTTGTAGCGATTCTCGAAACCGGAGAGCTTTCCGCATGCGCATGCCCAAGTTCCAAGCTCGTAGCTAACATACTCGAGAGATATTTTTTCGCCGTGTTCTATCGGAAAAACATCGCGAAAAACTTTTTCAAGTCCAACCTTCTTGCGCTCAGACGGCAAGTAGTCGAGCTGCACAAAGTCATTAAAGGACTTTGATTGCACCTCTATAAGATCGGGTAACGATACAACCTCTCTGATTCTACCAAACGATTTCCTCAGAACGGGTTTACCCCTCCGTACGCCTGCCATCAACTGCTCCCGGTCACTTAGTGTTTTACAACCGAACTCCCCGCCCAAAGAGCTCCCCAGCCCCCCCTAGCGAGAAGATCCCGTGGGGCAATTGCCCCAACAGCACCTGCAACATTTACAAAGCCCAAATACGTTGGCTCTCTATGAAAGCTCAACTGTAGCGCCAGCTTCTTCAAGCGCCTTTTTGACCTTTTCAGCTTCTTCCTTTGGCACACCGTCTTTAACAACGTAAGGTGCACTTTCTGCAGCTTCTTTGGCTTCTTTAAGCCCAAGCTCTGAATTAATTACGCGAAGGGCCTTAATGACCTTAATTTTTTCGCTACCCATTTCCTTGAGAGTGACTTTGAATTCGCTCTTCTCTTCTGCCGCGGCTCCACCGGCTGCTGGCGCTGCAACTGCTGCAACTGCTGGAGTTGCAGAAACACCGAACTCATCTTCTATAGATTTTACAAGCTCAGCAAGCTGAACAGTTGTAAGTTTTTTAATTTCTTCAAGTATGCTCTTCGTTGCCATGACAGTCTCCTAGACAATTTTTAACTTACACTAACAAATATAGATATTCTAAAAACCCGCCAGACCTACACCCGGCAAATATCCACCTTAATTTTTTTTGTCGACCACCTGCTGTAGTGAAACAGCGAGCCCACGAATAACACCTTGCATTGCACCAGCCAACTTCACAATTGGAGCATTAAGCGCACCA
>JABIAA010000116.1 GCA_018656485.1 bacterium
AAACGACTTCCCGTCAAAATCTACTTTTCCGTCACCGGTCAAAACATAGCCGTCCGCCATACTCAAATCAGAACCCAGGATGACAGTTCCACTGCCAAGCGCAAGGTTCGCATCCAGCTTACTCGTCATCTGCAAAGTCAACTCGGCACTTGCATCATTCAGCGTAATTCCCTCGGAAAAACTTGGACTTCCAGAGATAACATTTCCGGTCCCCGCAACTGCAACAGCATCATCAATTGTTCCACGACTCGAGTTTATTGTTGCCCCAGATGAAAGAGTCTGTGTTGCATTTGCAGCTTCATTCGGGGAATAAATCGCATAACTCTTCGGATTCGAAAGAATACTTCGCTCACATCCAAAATATAATTTTGTCGCATCAGAATTCCACTTGACCGTCCAAATCTTATCGCCAATACCAACACGAGCTTGCAAAGTTAAAACTCCGGTATCCACAGAGTACAAATCTATTCCGGAATAACTTAGATCTACTTGAATTGCAACCGCCAAATAATCACTATCTGGAGACCATGCAAGCGAAACCGCCTTTGTCGCACTAGTAGCATAATAGCTATCGATGTATCCTGTTCCAACTTGTGTAAGAACCCCGCTGGCAACAGAATAAACCCTATGAGTTACTCCCCCGGTCAGATCACCACCAACTGCCAAATAATTTCCATCTGGGCTCCACGCAAGCGCCTTAAGATGATCTCCATGGTCATCATTTCCGCCACTTTGTGAAACAAATGTAAAAACACCACTTCCATTTACACTGTACACCTTATGAGTGAGACTCCCCTGATCCCATCCACCAACAGCCAAATAGTCACTGTCTGGAGCCCATGCCAAGGCATATACATCGCTCCCGAAATTATCAGTACCACCACTTTGCGTCGCCAGAGAAAGCTCTCCACTTAAAGCGGTGTATACTCGGTGGGTTACAGAAGTAGATGAGTCTCCACCAATCGCTAAAAAACTACCATTTGGGCTCCATGCAACAGCCCTAACGGTATTTCCATGATCATTGTTTGATCCATCCTGTGGAACAAGCGTAAGCGTTGTATCTGATTCAACCTCATAAACACAATGTGTTTCGTCTCCGGATCTATAACCACCAATAACCAAATAATTTCCGTCTGTACTTAGGTCAATCGAATTGATTTGACTTAATGTAGGATCTTTATCATCTGCAAGCGTATAAGTTGAGCCACTCATCGTATACGATTTTACATTGTTGGACCCACTTCCCGAAAAAAATTTCGTCTCTGAAGAATTTACATCAATGCTAATCGCATCGCCCCCAACATCGTAAGTTGAAAACCGACTCAATGCCCCTGAGGAATGCGTGTAAGCACCTGTCGTCTCGTAATCATTCGCCGGATATGGCTCATGCACACCAGCCACAATTATACCCCCACTACTCCAATCAACCTTTCCTGAAGGTCCATCTATTGTGGTCTCTTCGGTGAGAACTCCATCAGATGCAGAATAAATTCTAAAGCTATCTTCACCAGAAGCACTGGCCACCACAGCCAGATAACTACCATCTGAACCCCATGAAACCCCAGTAACATTAACCTCATGGTCATATCCACTGCCAATCTGCGTTAAAAGACCACTAGTCAAATTAATGGAATAGACCCGATGCGTTACAGACGAAGAACGATACGTTCCAATTGCTAAATATATGCCACTCCAATCTAATGAAGAAGCAACAAAAACGTCAGAATAGTCATCACCAACCTGTTCTAGAACACCATTAGTTGACCTGTAGATAAAAAGATTCGATCCCCCAGCAGCTAGATATTCACCGGTTGGATCCCATGCAACGCAATTTCGAGAGTTGGGATTTAAAGAACTCAATGTAGAGCCCAAAAACCCTCCTGAAAATGCTATTACCCAAAGACACTCAGCTCCATTGCTACTTCCAACAGCTGCAAGATAATCGCCATCTGGACTCCAAGCCACGCCAGTTGGGTCTGTCTGCTTGCTTACAGTATTTTTGTACGTAAGAGTATTTGATGAAAATCCAAATACGTAGATACTCCCATTCGACCAAGCGCAGGCAATATAATTGCCATCTGGGTGCCATGCAACCGCTTTAACATAAACAGATGAGCTATAACCGGAACTATATTCATCGAGCTCTGTTAAGACCCCACTTGAATGCGAAAATACCCGAAGTCTATTCTGGTTTCCGGAACTTCCAAGCGCAACATAATTACCATCTGGACTCCATGCAGCGCTGTAACAACTACCATAATAATTCCCACCAAGCTCGCTTACGCTGAAAGTCGTGCTGTTTGCTCGCGAAGCCGATGTGGTTGATGAGCCACTCGAGCCCTCAGTAGTTCCACCGGAGAAACCAAAACTCCCACTCCCTAAAAGTCGGTCGCCCATGTTTCCGGTGTACTCCAAAGTTCCCGAGTACGTAAGATTCGCATTGGCTGTAAACTTGGTTGTTGAGTCCATCATTTTCATTCGAGATTTTTTACTCGAACACACAAAGTCAGAAAAAATATTTGTCGATAAAAAAAGAACGCATGCAACAAAAGTTGCAATGCGACGGAGAGAAACGCCCATAGTACACACCCGCCCGGAAAAGATACACACACTACACTTGCCCACGGGAATGCTATATAAAATTATTCGTTGAACTCAACAAAACCAAAATCAGCAATTCACACAAAATTCTCTGACCAATGAGAAAAAAGAAGAACTCCCCACGCACTGTATCCTGAAAACCTGTGAAAGAATTATGGCGCAATTTAAGTTGGCCGTTGGTGCAGGCTTAGCCTGCTTCGTATGCCACGTATCCGTACATGTCTAAGGTTGAAGCTTTGAGAACCTCCACAGTCAAATCGGTAGCAATCACAATTGCACTTGCATCGTGATGTGCTCCGCTACTGAAAGTTACTTTGTCATCAATGATTAAACGTCCACCGGTAAGCTTGGCCCCAGTTGTTGATGTTCGGAATTCGCAGCCATCCAAATACAAACGAGACGTTGTGGAATTGGCGAACTTAAGCCGCTCCATTCCGTCTGGATTGCTACCACCAAGAATTGGACGGCCTTCGTATGTGAATGTAAAATTCCTGTCGATCGTAAGAGTTGAATCCGCAAGAATTGTCATCGTGCCGGATGTCTTCAAACCAAAGGATGCGGCTGCGGTTCTTCCCGCAAATTTTACGTCACCAGAAATATCAAGTGATCCAGCGGGGAATGGATATTCGTCAGCAAAAACAAGTTGAGAATCTTTCACAACCAATTTGGCGGTCGAGTTATTACCTGTCGCTGCAAGTTGAATGTCATTCGTCTCAGTAATTCCAGCAACGCGAACATCTTGCAAATTAAGTGTCACTCCACTAGAAAGATTAAGAGCATTTGCTGCGCTTAGGGTAAGCTTGCAGCCTTTCCCGTAAATTGTTGATGTTCCTGCGGTGAAGTTCCATGCAGCTGTTACGTACTCATCCGCAGCCAACTCGATTGAACAACCAGTCCCGAAGCTCAAATTTGCAACCCCGCTAACCCCAGCGGTGTGAAAATTCCTAAGGACAACATCTGTCAATGTCACTGCATTGCCGCCAAGAATCATGGCATTCGCCCCCGATGAACCACGAGCCCACTCGATCGCATAACCACCTCCAGTCAAAGTCGCAGCAACAATAAATGTCATTGTTCTATTTGTGCTTATGACTTCATTTCTGGTCAAAGTTATATCGCCAAAAATAATAACCCCATCGTCATAAATGCCCGATGGCTTTATTGCTCCGTTGTTTTGATAATCAATATTTTTTCCGTCATCGGAATATGCGACGCCATCACCACGTCGAATATTTTTACGGTCTCCGGTCAACTTAGTGTCATACCACAACGTCACACCATCTACAGTCAACACAGCGTTTGAATCAAATGTAAGAGTGTTAGCCCCCGTTATAATTGTACAGTCACTACCTTCAACACAAATGCGTCCGGTCGTAAATTCGACACTACTGTCTAACCCGAGGCTAGCCTTTGAAAGCGTCACAGTCGCTTGTTTGCCATCAAAAACGATCGCGTTGTAATCAACGCCAGCAACAAAAACATCAGAGAGAAGAAGGCTGTGTCTATCCGCAATTTGAAGCCTCCCGCCAGAGGAAAGATCGAGAACGTTTCCATTCCCATTAATGTTGCCACCTGTTTCTTGCCCCCCGGAAAAATACCAAGTTCCTGTAAGATTTGTTTTTGCATGTAACTCTATGTCACCGGCATTATACATCGTAAGTGAATTTGACCAAGTATCTTCTTGCCCTCCAAGGTGAAGCGTTTTCCCATTAAAATTTATTGTGCCTGAACTAGAAAACTTGTTGCCATCCGAGAAACTAAGATCAGAACCAAGTATCACGGTTCCATAGTTAAGCGAAATATCCGTATCAAGCTTCTTACTCAACTGCAAAGTAAGCTCTGCGCTCCCACCACTCAGTGATACAGTCGATGAAAAATTAGGCGCACCACGCATAATGTTTCCTGAGCCATAGATCACAAGTTGATCATCAATTGTTCCAAATTTTGATCCAATTATAGAACTTGAAATAGTTTGCCTCGAATAAGAACTTGGATAGAAGTAATAACTGTACATTGATTTATAATCTGTATACGCACGATCAGTCCCGTAGAACAACATACTTCCGTAGTAATTCCACTTAATGGACGAAACTTGTTGATCTCCAATTACAACTGCATTTCGACGAGTTAGCACTCCATTCGATGAAGAAAACAATACAATGGTATTAACCGAATCAATCGACATTGCCGCAGCCAAATAACCACTGTATGGACTCCATGCAATGTCGTAGCAATACATGTTATAGTCGTCATATCCACTTCCAACTTCTTGGGTAAAGGCACCCTCAGAAAGTTGGTAAACTTTTAACGTCTTTCTCGTTGAAAAATTCTCATCGTGTCCAGAAACGGCAAGGTAAGTTCCATTAGAACTCCATGCCATCGAATAAACCGTACTACCAAAATTATCATATCCACCACTTTGCTCGACAAGAGAAAGATTTCCCTCTTCATCAACAGAGTAGATTCGATGCGTTACACCAGTGGCCGCATCTCCTCCAACGGCTAAATAATCACCTGCAGAAGACCATACAAGGCACCGTACTTCTGCCTCGTGATTATATCCCGAGCCAACTTCTGTTAGTATCCCAAGTTGATCAGCAGAATAAATTCGATGCGTATTTCCATTCGCAACTGGCCCACCAACGGCCAAATATGCAGCGTCGGAACTCCACTTAAGCGTATTAACGGAACCACCTCGTTTCATGTTGGAATCTGTTTGGTCGACAAGTGTTAAAGTTGAACCATCAGCCGTATAAACCCTATGTGATATATCATCTGACGACGCAGCAGTTATTCCAACCGCCAAATAAGTTTCAGTAACGTTGAGATCTAAATCCAAAACGGTATTTCCTGGATCTTCTGTATCAATCAAACTGTAGGAAGATCCACTCACGTAATACGATTTTAGACCGTTGCTACTGCTACCATTAGAACAAAAAAGCCTATTTCCAGATGAATTAACCTCGACAACTTTTGTATCCTCCGCCGTGTCTTTCGTTGTGTAAGAATATATGTAACTTGATGGGCGGGAACAATTTCCCATCGACTTGTACGTAGCCGGATAATCATAAAACGATCCACAAAAAACCAGATACGTTTTCCAATCCATGCCATTAACACAACCCTGGGCCCCACTATTGGAAGTTTTAAAGGAAAGTGCGTCATCTACAATTTGATAAATTTTGTAGTAAACACCGGATAAATCTTCTCCGCCCAATGCAACAAAAGAATAAGTTTGTTTAAAAGAAGAATCTTGGTGGAATGCAATAGCGTGAAGGTCGCATCCGTAATCATAAGCATCACCGATTTGGGTAAGAATCCCGTTGTGAGCCGGAATAGAGTAAATTTTATGGGTTATGTTGTTTACTCTATTGCCAACAACACCCAAAATGCACCCGCAGTCACTCCACGCAAGAGAATTTACATAACTGTTGGCACCACCTAAATTGTAGCCGGAACCAGCCTCAGTCAAAACACCTTGAGAAGTTGACGCATACACCCTGTGCGAAGAACCAGTCGCACCGGCAGAACCACCAACCGCCAAATAATTTCTTGTCGGATGCCACGCAACTGATTTAACAGGTGATTGTCCTAAATAATCATTTCCACCAGATTGGGTCGCTTGACTCAGAACGCCACCATCAACGGTATAAACTCTATGTGTCACAGAACCAGATTCGGCACCGCCAATCGCCAACAAAGTTCCGTCCGCATTCCAATGCACAGAATAAACTGCCGCTCCATGATCATACCCTGAGCCAACCTCCGACAATGCCCCGGCACTAACTGAATAAACACGATGGGTGATGCTTCCGCTCCGATCCCCACCAACAGCAAGGTAGTTATTGACACTCCACGAAACAGTTCTTGCAGCCGAACCATAACTGTTAAAAAGCGTCCCGCTTCCAACCTCGGTTAAAGACCCCCCAGAGTTCGAAAAAACACGGATGATTCCGGAGGTATCAACAGTCGCAGCATAGGCCTCATTTGGACTCCACACGATACTTTGCGCATTCGTTGAATTGTAGCTACTGTGTCGATTCGTATTGTAAAAATTTGTGATATTCGCTCTAGAAAAAGATGTCTCTGCCAAGCCAGCAGAATCTTCCAACACTCCATCCGAAAGAGTTAATAATCCATCTCCAAAATGTCGATCGCTAAGTTCCCCAGTATATTCCAAGGTTCCGTCGTAAGTTATATCTGTCCGCGTAACTAATCTTGAAGTTGAATCCATCAACTTTATTCTTGATTTTTTACTGGAACAAACAATGTCAGCAAAAATATTAGATGAGAAAAAGAAAGCGCATACAATCGAAATTGCAGCGCAACGAAGAGAAGCACCCATAACACACCCACCCCAAACACCACACACATCCACCCCCCACACAGTGGGGATGTTAGAAAAAAATACCAGTAGAACTCAACAAACCGGGCACATCCAGAACAATGTCCACAAACGTCGGCCCAGGCGAATGGGCGGAGTCTCCCCCGCCCGCTAAATAAAATTGTGTCAGTTAATTACGATTCGTATGCCACGTAACCGTACATGTCCAGAGTAGAGCCCTTCAGAACCTCCACAGTCAAACTGCTGTCAATCACAATTGCACTTGCATCGTGATGTGCTCCGCTACTGAAAGTTACTTTGTCATCAATGATTAAACGTCCACCGGTAAGCTTGGCCCCAGTTGTTGATGTTCGGAATTCGCAGCCATCCAAATACAAACGAGATGTTGTGGAATTGGCGAACTTAAGCCGCTCCATCCCATTCGGATTGCTGCCACCAAGTATCGGCCGACCTTCGTATGTGAATGTAAAATTTCTGTCGATCGTAAGAGTTGAATCCGCAAGAATTGTCATCGTACCAGATGTTCTCAAACCAAAGGATGCGTCTGCGGTTCTTCCTCCAAACACACAGTCACCCGAAATATCTATGGATGCTTCTGCAAACGGATACTCACCAGCAAATTCAAGTTGTGTATCCTTGAGAACAAGCTTTGAAGCCGAGTGAGTCCCTTCATTACTACAAGCGATTTCTATATCATTCGTTGGTGTAATTCCGGCCACTTTTACGTCTTGCAGGTTTAGCGTTACTCCGTTGGAAATATTAAGAGCATCTTCTACGCTAAGGGTAAGCTTGCAGCCCTTGCCATAAATTGTTGATGCGGTCGTAGTCCCAGTGAAGTTCCATTTCGAAGTAATTGATTCGTCTGCAGCCAACTCTATTGAAACATCATCGCCAAGACTTAAATTCGCAATCCCACTAACACCAGCTGTGTGGAAATTTCTAAGAACAATCCCTGTCAACGTGACAGCATTGGCACCAAGAACCATGGCGTTCGCTCCCGATGAGCCACGAGCCCACTCGATCGCATAACCATCACCAGTCAAAGTCGCAGCACCGCTAAACGTAATTGTTCTTGAGGAACTGATGACCTCATTCTTTGTTAAGGAAGTACTGGAAGCAATTGTAATGCTGTCCCCAGCACCGGGCACCACGCACCGAATTACACCATTATTTTGGTAATCAATATTCACACCGTCATCACCATATGCAACATCACTTCCACGACGAATATTTCTCTGGTCGCCTGTCGACATTGGGTCATACCAAAGTGTTACACCATCGACGGTACAACACATTGTGTCGGAAAACTCCAACTTGTGTGAACCAGTAATAATGCTGCAGTCTGTACCGTGGACAAGCATCTTTCCCTGCGTCAAAGAAACAGAACCATCCAAAACAATTGTTGTATTTGAAAGACTCAAAGTGGAATTAACATCGTGAAGAATAAATCGACCTTTGCTCCCATAGTCTCCAAGACCCTTGACGACAACATCGGTCAGAGCAAGCCCAACTTCTTGGTCAAGACGAATAACACCGTTCGTTCCAAGCTCAAGAATGTTGCCATTTCCGTTGAGCGTAGCCCCGGAGGTTCCTGACCCAGTTTGTGTTGGACCAAAGAACCATGTTCCCGTTAGATTTGTCTTTGCATGCAACTCAATGTCACCAGCATTTTCCAAAGTCAAAGTTCCTGACCACGTTGCTTCTTGCCCCGCCATTTCTAATGTTTTCCCATTGACGTCAATCTTTCCGTCACCAGTAAATGAAACTCCATCCGCAAGAGCAAGGCTTGTCCCAAGAATTACGGTTCCACCACCAAGTGCAATATTGGTGCTAAGTTTATTCGCCAACGACAATGTAACCTCTGTCGAACTGTCATCAAGCGACACCGTACTTGCAAATGTCGGAGTCCCAACAATTGTATTGTCCGTTCCAGAAATCGTAACTGGATCAGGAATGGTTTCGTGGTTCGACTGTATTCGCCCATTGCCGGACAACGCTAAAGCTGCACGGACTTCTTCTGTAACGCTATAAAGCGAAGTACTCCGCCGAGTGGTTGCATGCATCCTGTACCCAGACAAGATTAATCGTGATCCATCCGGATACCATGCGCAACCCATGATACCGTTCCCAGTCTTCACAGAACTTACAAGTGACAGCGCCCAGGCGCCATCCACAGAATAACATCGCCCGTTATATTCCTGCGCATCGAGAGCATCGGAATTTCCTCCGACAAATAGATAGTCATCGTTATTCCCCCACGCAACAGAATAAACGTGGTCCCCATGCTCATAGCCACTTCCAACTTCTGCTAAAATTCCTGTTTCGCTGTTGCATGCATAAATCCTATGCGTCTTCACACTTCCGCCATACATACTTCTGTCTCCGCCAACCGCAAGATGAGTACTATCAGAACTCCATGCAACCGACCGAACCGTACCAGCAAGTGCATACCCGGCACCTTTTTCTGTTAACACACCACTTGCATGCGAATAAATTCTAAGATGCTTCCCACCGTCACCGCCAGCCCCACCAACAGCAAGGTAGATTCCGTTCGGGCTCCATGCAGTTGCATACAAAGTCCCTCCGTGATCATATGTGCCAGCAAGAGTTAGATTTCCACTTCCATCTACAGAATAAGTTTTGTGTGTCACTTCGTTTGTTGCATCACGAGAACCAACAACAGCAATGTAATTCCCGTTGTTTTCCCATGTAACTCCATTTGCCGCACCAGAAGCAGCACTAAGAGTATATCCAGAACCAACTTCAGTTATCTCACCGGCAGACACAGAATAAATTCGGTGTGTAATATCTAAATGGTTTGTGTAAGCACCCACTGCAATCCTGGTTCCAGCAGGATTAAATTTTACAGAATTGATTTGATAGCCATTATTCTCACTATCAACCTCTGTTAGAGTCCCACCGGATATTGAATATGTTCTATGAGTTTTTCCAGCAACGTTTGAACCTCCCATGACGGCATATGTCCCTGCAGCGTTTATATCAATACTCGCAGAAAAAGAACTTGCCACTTCGAACTCAGAAGTTGAGGAAATAGTCCCAGCAGAATTATCAAATACCCACACGGACCGATAATCAGTGTCTGTCAGCACAGAACTATTGGACCCCAATGCAAGTCCACTGGTACTGTGCCATGCCAATGAATTGACATAACCGTATAGATTGTCCAGCGAGCCAGAAAGCGCCAATTCTCCATTACTTGCGGCATAATAAATTCTGTGAGTGACTGGGGTTGAAGTTATGCAATATCCACCAACCGCCAACGAACCACCGCCTGAGCTCCAAACACATGAGTTAACGGCACTACCATAATCATAGCTTCCGACGAGCGACAGAACTCCAGCGGATGAAGAATAGACCCGATGTGAATATCCTCCGCCTTGATATCCTCCAATTGCCAAGTGATCTTTATTGGGACGCCAGGCAAGAGTGTACACTGTCGTTCCATGATCATAGCCTGAACCAACTTGAGTTAAAACACCGCTATTTACAGAATAAACCCTGTGCGTAATTTCATTTGTTCGGTTTCCACCAACTGCAACGTAATCCCCATTGCGACTCCAGCCGATTGCATAGCAAAGTTGCCCGTGATTGTCGTTCCCCCCACTTTGCGAAACAACAGTCAAAACACCGCCAGCGGTAACGGAGTAAATTTTGTGCGTTACACTTCCGGAAAGGTTTCCGCAAATTGCAAGGAAGTTTCCATCGGGGCTCCATGCCACGCACCGCGCATGCGTTCCAAAATTGTCATGCCCACCGCTCTGCGTAACTTGACTAAGAACACCATCGCCAACAGAATAAATTCTGTGTGTGACACTGTCGGATGGAGAACCACAAACCGCTAAGTAATCACCGTGTGAACCAGGCCGCCACGCAACAGAATAAACAGATTCGCCATGGTCATATCCAGACCCAACTTCAGAAAGTTCCCCGCCGGAGCACTGATAAATCCTGTGGCTCTTGTTATCCGTTGCATAATTGCTATTGCCCCCCACTGCGAGGTAATTTCCGTCGTTACTCCAATCAACTGAACTTACATTATATGTTTGGAAATACGAAATCGCTCGCGAGCCGCTGTAGTCAACAGCTCCGCTCCTGGACCCAGTAGTCCCAGATGAGCCAGAAGCACTGTCAAAGATTCCACCAGAAAGTGCTAGATTGCTTCCACCGGAAACGACGGAAGCCAAAGTGCTTGGATATTCAACGGTTCCGTCAAAATCCGAAACATTTGAACGAAGAATGAACTTAGAATTTGTATCCGACAACCGCATGCGCGATTTTTTACTGGAACAAACGAACGAAGAAAAAATATTCGACGATAAAAAAACAATCACAATCGAAATTGCCGCAACGCGACCTAACGAAATCCCCATGACCAATTCTCCCAAATCAGAAACCATCCCTCCCCTAACCACGGAGCAGATTAAAAAAAACCTCGTAAAAAACGCAACGAAGTCAAAATCTACAGCAATATCACACCGTTATTTGGATGGAAGGATTTCCGGCTTGCGCAAGAAGAAAAATACTGAAAAATCTATGGCGGGAAGAAATTCGGCAACAATAAAAAAGCGGGCGGAGTTTCCCCCGCCCGCCAACTAAACGTGATGTTATAAAATCTCTTATGCAGCGTACTCGATGTAGCCGTACATATCTAAGACTGCACCGGCCAAGATTTCAACGGTCAAGTCCGTGTCAATCTTAAGCGCACTTGCATCATGATGTGCACCACTACTGAAGGTTACCTTGTCATCGATAACTAGGCGTCCGCCCGAAAGCTTTGCTCCAGTTGTTGATGTGCGGAACTCACAACCGTTCAGGTACAGACGAGATGTTACAGCGTTGGTAAACACTATTTTTTCCATTCCATTTGCATTGGAACTACCAGCAATTGGACGGCCTTCGTATGTAAATGTAAAGTTCCGGTCGATCGTAAGAGTTGAATCCGCGAGAATTGTCATCGTACCAGATGTTCTCAAACCAAAGGATGCGGCTGCGGTTCTTCCTCCAAACAAACAGTCACCCGAAATATCTATGGATGCTTCTGCAAACGGATACTCACCAGCAAATTCAAGTTGTGTATCCTTGAGAACAAGTTTTGAAGTCGAGTAAGTTCCTGCAGCACAGGCGATTTCTATGTCATTCGTTGGTGTAATTCCAGCAACTTTTACGTCTTGCAGGTTTAGTGTTACTCCGTTGGAAATATTAAGAGCATTTGCTACGCCGAGGGTAAGCTTGCAGCCTTTTCCGTAAATTGTTGATGCGGTTGAGCTACCGGTGAAGTTCCATGCAGTAGTAATCGATTCGTCTGCAGCCAATTCTATTGAAACATCGTCGCCAATACTCAAATTCGCAATCCCACTGACACCAGCTGTGTGGAAGTTTTTGAGAACAACTCCCGTCAATGTCACTGCGTTGGCACCAAGAACCATAGCGTTAGCCCCTGATGAGCCACGGGCCCATTCGATCGCATAACCACCACCAGTCAAGGTCGCTGCAGCAGAAAAGGTCATTGTTCTTGATGAACTAATGACTTCGTTCTTGGTCATTGTTGAGGAACTTGAATAAGAAATGCTGTCTTCAGCACCAGCAACAGCACAACGGATAACACCATTGTTTTCGTAATTGATGTGTGCACCATCGTCTGCATAATCGGTTTCACTGCCACCACTTGGGGTGTACTTGATGTTCTTTTCATCACCAGATGACAGGGTGTCATACCAAAGTGTTACATTATCAACAGACAAACCCATTTTGCTGTCGAAACCCAAAGTGTAACCAGCAGTCACAATGGTACAATCACTTCCATGAACAAGCATCGCTCCCATTGTCCATGAAATATTCTCACTCAAGAGAAGTGACGTATTTGAAAGCTTAATGGTTGCGGTCCCATCATCCATGATAAATTGCCCATAGGAAGCACTATCACCAAGGTTCCTAACGACAACATCTGTCAATGCAAGACCAACGCCTTGTTCAACGTGAATTATCCCACCAGCTCCAAACTCAAGAATGTTGCCGTTTCCGTTAACCGTTGCATCATCCCCGGAAGTATCGGAGAAATACCACGTTCCACTCAAAGTTGTCTTTGAATGAAGTTCAATATCACCGGCATTTGTAAACACCAAATCAGTTGCCCAACTTGTTTCTTTTCCTTGTAAGTGTAGTGACTTGCCGTTTATGTCAATTTTTCCATCTCCAGCAATAACTGCAGCGTCGTCAAGGTAAAGGCTGTCAATCAGGGTCACGACTCCAGAAGCGGCCGCAAACGTGATTGTCGAATTGAACTTCGTTGTAATTGCAAGTTCAACGGCCGAAGAAGCAGCAATTGCAATTACAGATTCATCGGTAAATATTGGAGAACCTTCGATCCGGTTGTATGCAGTAGTGACATTGATAGCAGGAATTGATGCCCCTGCTTCAAATCGCAACCTATCTGGTGTTGCCGCAGCATCACCAGCCAAAGTTATTGTATCTCCGTCGGCCCGATTATATGCACCAGTAAATCTTGCCTGCATTGAGCATGAAGCACTGTAGTTGGTTTCAAGAATTCCGTCTTCAAACGCAATATTTGCGGTTCCAGCGATTCTGTTTCCGGTTGCATCGACATCCGAAATTTCTAAAGTTCCGTTAAAATTAGAAATTGCACTTCGAACCAAAAATTGAGCAGTACTTCCAGCGATGATTCTTGATTCACGGCTTGAGAAATTAAGCGTAGCATTTATGGTCGTGGAGAGTCCTAAGAGCGCGAGTAGCGCAAGAACGTACCCTTTTCTTGCAAACATTTTTTTCCTTTTCAAAAAGAAAATTCATAAAGAGAGATTTTATAATTTAGTAAGGCGCACCCGCCCACAGACTCCGCAGCACTCCCCCTGTCGCCGCAGCTAAAGCCCCACATACCAGGATTTTTTTTAGCACTGTGAAGAATATTAAGTGATTCGGCAAAAGAAAATCAATGAATCAAAATAACGCCTTTCACATTGGAAATAATGTCCAAGTATTCACAAAATCACTGTGCCAGAATTTTTATCTAAAACACCGCAAACCGAAAAATTACAGGTTCACTAAAATAGAATTTTGTCGGCAAAAATAAAAATGCGGGCGGGGTTTCCCCTGCCCGCAAAAAGCTATGTGATGAAATGTCGCGACTATGCGTAGGTCACATATCCGCTCATGTCGAGAACCGCACTCGCAAGAACTTCTATGGTAAGTTCGTCATCAAGCTTGATTCCCTCGTAGACTTTGCGACCGCTACTGCTGAGCGTCACCTTATCTTCGATAATCATACGTCCAGTTTGCAGCGTTGGACATGTCCACGAAGTGTAGAAGTTACAACCGTTCAAATGAAGCCTTGCTGTCGCGTCGGCCATTGTAAGCTGTAATTTTCCATCTTTGGAACCTGATGGAGCAGAAAGAATCGGAATTGCAGCATAAGTAAATGTTACACTGCGATCGAGCAGAAGTGTTGAATCTGTTTTTATTGCAAGTGTCCCACTAGTCATCATTCCGAATTGATGATCAATTCCTTCGATGCTAACACTGTCGTAGACATCAATAGATCCTTTTGTGAAGCTATAGTTTCCGTCCAACACAAACTGTGTATCTCTTGCAATAATCTTGGATCCATCACCGATAAAGTTGATATTTTTAATATCGGTTAGCCCAGCAATCCTCACGTCTTGGAGACTCAGAACAACGTCGTTTTCGATGTGCAGAGAGTTTGATTTGCTAAGTGTCAACGTAAATCCTTTGCCGTAGATCTTTGGAGAATTTGCTACGCCAGTTCCGTTAAACCACCATTTGAACGTGTCGATGGTTTCATCAGATCCAAGTTCAATTGTGACCTTGCTTCCAAACTTGAGATATGAGGTTGCATCTCCAAGTGATACTCCGTCCGTGTTGAAATTCCTTAGGACCACGTTGCTAAGCGTAACGGTCTTGCCAACGGCAATTGTCATGCAGTCGTTTGCATCAGTGCCTCTGCCCATTTCAATGGCATATCCC
This sequence comes from bacterium, assembly GCA_018656485.1. Lineage (GTDB taxonomy): Bacteria > Babelota > Babeliae > Babelales > JABIAA01. The sequence goes on from JABIAA010000116.1 coordinate 14,966, forward strand.
TTTCCGTCGAGCGCCAGAGTTGCAGAATTATTTCCACGGAAGTTCATGATTCGACCACTACCGATGACTTCATTGTTAAGCAAAGAGTTTGTCGCATCGTCATAAATAATGTCAGCCCCCGCACCGGCAGATGTAACTCGAATCGATCCATTGTTCTGGTAGTCGATGTTGATTCCATCATCAGAATACGCAACATCTGCACCACGCCGAATATTTTGAATATCCGGAGTTGACAGAGGATCGTACCAAAGAGTAACACCGTCAATTGTTAGACACATTGTATCGGAGAACTCAAGCTTGTGAGAACCGGTAATAATCGAGCAGTCGCCACCATGAACAAGCATCTTTCCTTGCGTCAACGACACTGAACCATCTAGAACAATCGTTGTGTTTGAAAGAGACAAGGTGGAATTTACATCATGCAAAATGAATCGTCCCTTGTTTGCATAGTCCCCGATCCCCTTGATGGCAATATCTACTAATCCAAGGCCAACTTCTTGGTCAACACGGATGATACCCGCGGTTCCAAGCTCAAGAATGTTACCATTCCCATTAATCATAGCCCTTGACTCTGACCCGGCTTCCGTCGGACCAAAAAACCACGTTCCCGTCAGGTTCGTCTTTGCATGTAACTCGATATCGCCAGCATTCGTAAGAGTCAAAGTTGTAGCCCAATCAGTTTCTTTACCATGAAGACTGAGAGTTTTTCCGTTGACATCAATTGTTCCACTTCCAGAAAGAACTGCTGAATCGTCAAGTGAAAGATCATTCTTGAGTGTCAGAGTTCCACCGTTTATTGTAATGGTTTGATCAAGTTTGTTGGTAAGCGCAAGTTCAAGTTCCGAGCTGCTGTTGACGAGTGTAATGCTAGCCCCGGAATCGAAACATGGAGCTCCCTCAAGAACATTGTTTGAACCAGACACACTGATCGCTGGAAGCATCGTCCCCGGTTAAACACGAAGCCTGTGGCTTCCTGTCAGCTGAATTGTGTCAGTTGTAGCCGGATTGTAAATTCCAGTAAGGAACGCATGCAACCCACCACTCTCAAGTATCCCGGATGCGAACGTAATGGTTTCCGCCCCCTGGACACGATCAGCTCCATTGTCGAGCAGCTCAAGCGTTCCATCGAATCCGGTGATCGCCGAGTTAACAACAAACTTGGATGGACTCGCCCCACTCAGGTCTCCTGCCACACGAAGCGTCGAAGAACGACTTGAAAAGTTAAAGGTTGCCTCCGCAGAATAAAAAAAGCCCAACAGCATAAATAAAACTGTTAGGCACCTATTTTTGAACAACATGTCTTCCCCCCACATGTATTTCAAAGATCAAGCAAAGCTGCAAAATTAAATTAATATCCTAAGATTGGGCTATTTTGCCCACGGACTCCGCAACAATCCTCTCTGTTGTGGATAAAGCCCTAAATCCCCACAAGGTCTTTCCTGTTACAAATAATAGAAAATTTGACGAGGTGAAATCAATTAAGTTTCACCACAGAAAATAAAACTGGGTGTTTTTATGCAAAAAACTAAGAATTTTTATATTTTGGGTACAAAAATGACCATCACGCTGCCTGGGGAATTTTTCATCGCAACGGTCTTATTTATGGAATCCGGCCGAACTCTATGCCCAAAAATCAAAGATGAGCGCTGTGGCCCCCCTATACAACTCGAAGGTCTCTGAGAAAATGGACTCGGTGAAAATGACCTCGGAGTAAGAGAAATCTGACCAGGAAGAGATGGACTTGACGAAAAAGGAATTGGAGCTTGCGAAGAAAAACAAACAGGAGAAAAACCACTTCGAGAACATGGAGATGGCCCATCGTATGCCGCAAAGTAACTACCTTCGGAAGCCAATGGTGCATCAGGATCATTAACATGCCACAATCTTACAATGAGACGCCCGCGGACTGCTGGCTTACTGTTTGTTAACCTTGCCTCTGAAAGGATCCCGTCCTTAGCCAGTGCCCTTCCGCGCCCATAAAAAGCAACGTCGTCGACGTTAAGTGAAAGACATTTGCCAATGACAACATCAGAAACCTTGAACTTAACCTGCCCGCGATATTTCGAATCTCCGCCGGCCACCTGCAAGCTATTCACATGAAGCACTTTGCAACACACCTCCAGAGAACCTCGATGAGATAATTTTATTTGTCGGCTTCCAACAAAACAAATGGGTCCCGATTTTTTAGCAATAAATCTAACCTGCCCACCAACATTGAGGTTGCAAGTTATATGATCTTCAACCTCTACGATGGCATTGCACTCAAAATAAACAGTATCAACCATCAGCCCTGCAATGATGTTATTTACTGCATTATCCCACTTTAAAACTGTGTCTTTAGGCTTAAAAGCATAATAATAATAATTCCTTGGAACAGTTAAAACGATGTTATTTCGACCAAATTCATCCCCATAAATTCTTGTATTAAAGCCTCTCTTTCCAAAATAGTTCTCTGCAAAAAGATATGGATCTTCGTCACATTTTCCCGCCAAATCGCTGAATCCAGCTTCAAGATCAGAACCGGAATTTTCCCGACTGTCTGTTTTGGGCGAACCTGCTTTATCATCCGCCGGATCGCAACACACACCCATATGAATCTGTGAATGAGAATATTTTTCCTCACGATCTTGATATTCCCCCCCGTCAATTCCATCCAAATCGTTAAGACACGTTCTTGACTTGTGCATCGCCCCAATCGGAACAAAATCACAACTAATAACACAACTTAAATCACTAGAAATTGAAATCGCGGCACAACAAAATACCAACCACAAAAAAGAATTTTTCATAACGTCCAAACTAACAAGCAAAACAGATCTAAAGAGTAAGGACCCTACACTACTTATGTAACGATTTCAACAAAGCCTGCAATTGCCAATTTGTCTGGGTTTATTGTCGTTATTTTCATACAAGAATCTCGAGCAAAGATTTGAACGTTGCGCTCGAAAACCACGGTGATCGGGTTGAGCGCCAACGGAAAAGTATCTCTAACACATTGAGGAATACAACCAGCAACGTCTGCAAGAAATGCTTGAGCGCCCCCACGCCATCCGAAAATTGTTGAAATTTGGCGATTGAAGTACAACCGCCCCTGCGTAAAAGAAAAATCTGTTCGAAAGAAAATATGTGAACAGAATTCTGCCACACTTTCAAAACCACTAAAAGAAAGAGACTGTGTTCCAGAAAGCGAAACTTTCTCTTCAAAAACAACCCGCCCCTTTTTTCCTATCTCTAAAAACTTTTCGTCGGTTAAAAGAATTTTTCCCTGGAAAGACACACATCCATTCACAACAAATGGACATGGTAATTTTTGACCTACGACTTTGACGTCACATCGACAATCAGACCCAAGAACAATTTTTTCTGCTTTTACTACATCAAGGGCATATTCAAGTTGTCCGTCAAAAACTGTCTCGTCGCCTTCAATAGAAACTTCACCATTCATGTCAGGAGCGGTAATTCCTCGCGACGCCAAAAATTTCCATGCTTCATCGATTGACATGAGTGACGCAGAAAAAATGCTTCCGCAATAAGAAATCGCAAAAAACAAAATCACCAGCTGCTTTTGAAACATAAGATTTCCAGTTTAAATGAAGTTCATCAATCATCTCCAACGAGCGACTCTTCCCAAACACGCGGCAAATTCGTAACTTTTAAAAATTTTCCAATTGTTAGACACGCTTCAGTTTCACACGCCTCAACCAGGCGCTCTGGCAATTGAACTTCGCAAGGTTTCATCCACGATGAAGCAACAGTATCAAAAAACTTTTTAAGAAATGGAACCGAAACAACTAAATTTTGTACAGAATTTCGCTCACCTCGAATCTCAAGATTGCCAGAAAAACAAATCGCATTCTCCGGAAGATTCGTATGATCACTGTCGTCAGTAAAAACTAATTCCATCGGATGCCACAACAACTTTTTCCACCACTCTTTGGGAGTTTCTCCGCCAACAAATTCAATTTTGGGACACACCCCACTCAATGAAAGATGACACCCAGGAGAAAGATATAAAGAAACATTGTTCAACCGCAAAAAACCATTCTCAAGAATTTTAGTTTGCGCTCCCGTGGCCATGTACAAATCGTGGCCTTCAACATTCACGGAAAAACCGATGACCAAGGTAAATGGAATATGTGCACGAGGAATAATAGAACACGATTCTTCTGCCCCACCCTCGATTCCACAAAATTCAATCTCATGAACATTGCAAAAATCAAGCTCATTGACAACGGTGGAGTCAATTAAAATTGTCTCGGCTCGCGGAAACACCTGTGCTA
>JABIAA010000117.1 GCA_018656485.1 bacterium
CGGAAAGCCCTGTAGAAAGGCCGAAATACTCTCTAAGTCTACCATCCCGGTTGAAAAAAGTCAGCTGAGATAATTCGTCTTTATTAAGCGGAGAGACTGGCGGTTCTTAATAAAAAACACTTTCATCGAAGAACTTGCCCTTCCATTTCCAAAGCTTCCTAGGAAGGTCTTTAATCGGATTGTGCTCCAGGTACAGCTTCTTGAGTTTTGTAAGGTTTTCAATTTCTCTTGGCAGTGATGTGAAGTTGTTGTGCTCCAGATTCAGTTCCCAAAGATTTTCTAGGTTTCCAATTTCTGGTGGCACAAATGGAAGGTTGTTTTGCTGCAGATACAGATACCTTAACCTTACAAGGTTTCCAATTTCTCTCGGCAGCGATGTGAAGTTGTTGTGCTCCAGATACAGTGACTCAAGCTTCGTAAGGTTTCCAATTGCTTGGGGAAGCAATGTGAGATTATTGCCCCCCAGACCCAGTGTCTCAAGCTTTGTAAGGCTTCCAATTTCTTTGGGAAATAATGTGAAGTTGTTGTGATTCAAATTAAGATATCGAAGCTTTGGAAGGTTTCCAATTTCTGAGGGGATAGAAATGAGTCGGTTATTGCTAAGATATAGCCACTCAAGCTCTGGAAGGCTTCCAATTTCTGGTGGTATAGAAATGAGTTGGTTATAGCTAAGATGCAGCGACTCAAGCTTTGGAAGGTTTCCAATTTCTTTGGGAAATAATGTGAAGTTGTTGCGCCCCAGATCCAGCGTCTCAAGCTTTGTAAGGTTTCCAATTGCTTGGGGCAGCGATGTGAGGTTGTTGCGCTCCAGATTCAGCGACCAAAGTTCTTCTAGATTTCCAATTGCTTGGGGCACGAATGTAAGGTTGTTTTGCTGCAGATACAGTCGCTTAAGCTTTGGGAGGTTTTCAATTTCTGGTGGCAGCGTTGTAATTTTATCTGCTGGATCTACATTTTTTCCGTCGCAATCTAGTATTTCAATTTGTTTTGATTTTTCGTAGTACTCTCCGTCTTCACTTTGTATTCCGTTTTGTGCATCTTGCCGTCCTTGCCTGATTTTTGCGAAAAACTCATCTAGCTCGTTTTGCCCCCAGATGTTTGCCCTTAGTTCATGGTGCCACCGATCCATATGAATTTCTGGTACCGCTGCATGTGCCGATCCTATAAAAAATGTTGCGAGTAAAAGCGGCAGGATAAATTTTTTCATACGGTTTAGACCTTTAGATTCGATTTGATCTTTCGGAATTAACTTTTTCCACAGCATCAAGGACTTCTTGGCTCCAAAAACTCTTGTTGTCAAAATTATCAGGGCCTGTCCTTGCGCCAACTTCTTTGTAGATGTCGTTGATTTTGTTAATTTTGTGTTTCAGGTATGATGCAAACCCACTGTATAGTCCAATTTTGAAACCGCGGTTTTCTGGGACAGTGCAGACATTCGGCTCAACCGTGAACAACTTTAGAAAGCAACATGCTCCAATCTTTAGCCCATTTTGAACGATGTTCTTTGAGCGAAATAAGTATCCGTGCTTCCCAATTTTTCCTGCACCAGACTCTTCTTCATGGCGCTTTGTGTCTGCAATATAATCATAGCCTCGCATTGCATATGTTGTAAAATGCACTAAAAAAAGATCTTGAATGCAATAGTAAAGCTTCCCTTTTCGGAAAAGGTAAGGGTTCCTTCTTACAAAGTCTTCTACACTCATTCCTGTGTATGGCTTTTTTCTTTTTGTGCAGAAACATGGGGTCTTACAAAGTTCATCACAACACATATCCTGGCATTCGCGGCACCAGTAATTTTTGTGGTTTCCAACAACACGATCAAGAACCTTTCCAGCATCAATGGATGCTCGCTTCGCGCATTTGATTACGTAGCTTTTTGCGTTCCAGACTTTGTTTTTTATTCCATTTTCAAGGTCTTCTATGGCAGCGTCCTGAGTTTCTTTATCCAAGGTTTGAACGTAATTATCGGAGCTACTATCGCAACAGCAACATAAGAAGCGTCCCAAGCCTGCAAGGTTTACAGTGCTACAAAAAATAGAAGATGCGATACAAAATAAAATAATTTTTTTCATTGTTGAGGCCTTTGATTTTTGTTTGTGTAAAATTGTTTCTTCTTCGACCAACCAGCCTATGCACCCAGCCAGCACAGCGGGATGAGGAAGTCGCGGGGAAGTCCTCCCTTGGAAATTAATGTTACGACAGAAGATTATTGTGCAAATGTAAATCATCTGGACCGTGGGTTGTAGGCCATGCCGGCCATAGCTCACAAAGTGAGAGACGGCTGGTCAGCCTTCCTAAAAGTGTTTAAAAAAATTAGCCTGAACAAGGTTGTGCAGCCAGCAAATTTTTGATTGGTCTACTCCAAAATTCGTTTCCGTTTTTCCAGCACATAAAATCATCAACTGGGGTTTGTCTTTTTTTGATGTCGAGTGCAGCCCCTAAAACCATGTGTTCGTAATTTCTTGCCAATGGCATGAAGCCGAAATTGAATCCATAAGTGAATGGCTCGTGCCCAGGCTCATGGATAATCTTTGAGCACAATGTGCTGATTCCAAGTGAGTGGTACATTGAAAAAATCATGTTTCTTAGAGGGAAGTCATCTCCAAAGATTTGTTGTGCCCCAAGGGCATTTCTGGCAATCACAGCGGCGAAAAGTGCCGTTGCAAAAACAACCCTGACGTGAGAATAAAATTCACCATCGGAGAAAAGCTCTGGATTTTCATTGACGAATTTTTCATATGCTTTTTCTCGAGAGATATTTTGATGATTTCTATAAATATTTTCGAAAAGCCGTGCGGCGGACAAGTACGACTTTTTTGCGGTTTCAACGATGAGTTCTTCACCGGTGCTTTTGTTCTTGCCGCTTGAATCAACGAAGGTCAAATGAATTTTTTCAAGTTTAGCAATTTGCTCGTTATGTTCGGCCATTTCGTGGCTTTGGCTTAGTGGTATATATTTTCTTTTGGATCCACATAGTCCTGCAGACAAATTGGTTGAAAAAATTACTGCGCAAAGCAATGCAAAAACTTTCATGATTTTCCTCTAAGAATCGAATGAAGAGTTATTTTGTTTTTTAAAATGTTCTAGCGCTGTGCGAATTTCTGGGCTCCAAAGTCCCCAACCCATCTTCCATTCCCGGACATCTTTAAGCACAAGTCCGACGAAAAATTTTGTATTTACTTTATCCATGTCTAGTGCAACCTCTTCAACGGTGTTTTTATTTTTTTCTGCAAGATGTCGGAAGCCATTCCTCTTTCCATATTCGAATGGCGAATGCCCAATTAACCGTGCCAACCAGTTGTCTCCGATGGATACGTACATTTCAGAAGCAACCCTATCTGCGTGGGAACCTGGGGCAAAAATAAGCGCTGCCGCCTGTTTATCGTTGCCGATTATTGTTGCAAAAAGTGCTGTTGCAAAGAGGACCCTTGCAAACATTTTTTCCTCCCAAAATAGATGGGGGTTGCCTTCGACAAAATTTCTACATGCTATTTTGTACTTCTCCGATTTCGTGCCTGGATCCTCTTCTTCGTCGATTGTGTCAAAAAAAATTGCCGCAGAGAAGTATGCCCTTTCCGCAATTTCTATTAATTCATTTACAACTTCTACTTTTCTAATTTTACGCAGTTGCTCAAGTTTGCGACGATGCAAGATGTCGACTAATCCATCGACTGTTCCACCCGCGACACATGCACTTGAGACTAAAAGGCCGAAGCAGATTGTAGCAAAAGCTTTCATGCTTTTTCCTTTAAAAGTCATTCGAAGAAGAAGGTACATCTTGTTGTTTGACAGATTTTAGGACTTTACGAATTTCTGGGCTCCAGATTTCGTTTCCCTTTTCCCACTGCATGAGGTTTGCGAGTGTGTTTGGTTTTTTTTCTGCAATGTCATGGGCTACTTCTTTGACGCTGTTTTTAGTTTTTTTTGCTAGCCAATGAAATCCGTGCCACTGACCGTGTTTGAATGGTGCGTGCGCAATTAACCACGCGGACCAGGTGTCAACAGTGGAAGGGTTGGCTGTATTTTCAATGGATGCGTACATTGAGGAAGCAATGTAGTTTACAGGGAGTTCTGGATCGAAAATTAGCGCCGCTGCTTGTTTGTCATTGCCAAGAACCTCCTTGAAAAGTGCTGTTGCAAAAAGGATTCTTACTTGCGCGGAAAATTCGCCATCTTCGAAAAGAACGAGGTTTTCTTCTACGAAATCCCTGCATGCTCTTTTGTATTGTTTTTCTAGACATTCTTTTTTGTATTGGGAATCGAAGTGTGCTCTTTTACTTTGTGGCTTTTGTTCTATGGTGTCGAAAAAACTTGCGACAGACATGTACGCTTTTTTTACTTTCTTGATGGCTTCTTTTTTTTTAATTGAAGATTGATTTTCAGATTTGAAACGATGCAAAATGTGGACTAGTCCGTCGACTGTGCCACCTGATCCGCACGCATTTGTTAACAAAAGCCCGACATATAAAGTAGAAAAAACTTTCATAATTTCCCTCTAAGATCCTATCAAAACGATGGGCAGAGTAAACCATATTTTTTTGCACAAGGCAAACGGAAATTTATTTATTTTCGGGTGGTTTTTTTGAGAATAGTTTTATGATCGGTGCGATATCGTTAGCGTAGTATCCAAGTTCGGGATCTGCCATAGAGTCCAAAATCTTTGCGTGAATTTTTCTTTCGCTGCCTTCACCCATCCACTCAAGCGCAATTCCGTACCAGTGACCGGAGTGTGCATCGCCGTTGTGTTTTGCAACGTATTGTTTTGCGGCTTTTTTAGGGTTGTTAAATAGCCGAATGTTGTTCCCTATGCTCGAACTCGTCCATAGCTCTTTATCGCAGATTGTTTCAATTCCATTTTTTCCTTGGACAAGGATGCTTTGTGGGTACAAGGTGAAGCTTTCTTGATGGTCGAATTTTTCTGCTCGTTTAAATTCTTTTGAAAATTCTAAATTTGAACTATCAAATACTTCAGAGGCGTCTGCAGTTTTTACGTTTCTCTGATTTTTTCCAGCAGTGTTTTCCATACTGTTGATTACGTCATCGATTGGGAAGTTTTTACCACTACATTCCCATTCAAGGTTTCGTGCGGTGTGAATCCAGCACGAGCGTCCACCTTTTTGCTGTTCAACTTCGCAAAGTGAGAGTTGAAAATCGGGCCCGTCTTTTTTTGTGAAGTTAAATTCTCCAGTGGTATCAATTTCTGGGTAGAAAATTTCTTCCTGGGGTGCAGAAGGTGCTTCCGATTTTTTAGGCTCTTCAGCTGAACTTGGTTTTTTTCGGTAGCTGTCACTGTTGTGAAATATTTCATCGAGGGTCATGCTTGTTTTTTTATCACTTTGCACAACGATGGGTTCAAATTTTTCAATGTCTTCTTTTTTGAAGGCATCTAAAATTTTTGAGATTGAGCTTGAAATTGGGTGTGCGAGGATTCCGTGATTTCGTTTAAAATCAGCAAGGTCGCCTACCAATTCCCAAATTACAAGAATTGCGGCAGCGGTCAAAAATGGGTGGCGCTTAATTAATTGCCCCATCTGATCGGCGATCATAGATGAGCGAGAACTATAGCGCCCAAATTTTTCCAAAAAAATTCGTTCTGAAAAGTGAGAGAGATACATTGCAAGCTCTCTAGATTTGCATAGACATCCCCACTTCATTGCGATGGCGCTTGTGTTGTCAATTGACTCACTTGCTTTAACAAAACTTTTTTTTAGTTTCCGAATTTCTTGCGGTGTTAAAAAAATCTTTTCGCCAGAACTTTTATGAATTTCTTCGAGTGACTTAAAAAGTTCTAGCGCAATTAATTTCACTTGATGTGCTGGGGGAAGTTTATCTACAAAGTCATGAAAATTTGCGTAGCGATCAGCCAGGGTTTTAGTGCATTCTCCGAATGTTGTTGTTCCGAAATTTGTATTGCTTTGGGCATTGTATCCGTGTTCAAGCTTTTCAATGAGGTGTGCAAATTGTTCCGGTGGAATCGCATTAATCGACGAGATCCACAGGATGCATGAAAGTGCGAGAAAGTTTCTAAGAAACTTCACTTTGGCCCCTTTGGCAACAACAAAATATTCCCAGCAATGTCATTTTACATAGATGCTAAAATTGTGCAAAGGCGGGTTCATTTATCAACTTTGTTAATAAAAAAATGAAAAATTCTCGTTTTATGATTTTCTACTTGGGTGGCTATCCAGCGACTGGTCGGCTCCTGTCTGGGGTTGGCGACCCGCCTTCGTTTGTTTCACAGACTTCGTCGGGTACCAGTCTTCGCCCTTCGGGCTACGACCGGCACGCGCGGCTGGTCAAGCTTTACTGTGGAACAACTGGAACGGGTACCGCAACTGGCGTTGGAGCCGCAGGTGCAGCTGAAGGTTTGGGGGCCGGTGGAGTCGGAGGAATTTCAACTGGAATTGGTGAAACTGTAACAACAGGAACCGGAACAGCGACAGGAGCTGCTACAGGGGCTGGTGGAATGACTACTGGAGGGGGTGGAGCCACGGGAGGTTGGGCAACTACAGGAGGTACCACTGGGGGTGTTGGAACTGGTCCTGGAACGGGAGTTATTGGTGCTGGAGCCGGTACAACTTTTACTGGAACAACCGGAACCGTTTTAACTGGAGCAGGTGTCACAACAACTGGCGTAGCTACTGGCGCTGGGGCGGGAGGTGTTGCTGCAGGAATTGGTACAACTTTTACTGGGGTTGCTGGAATGACTGGTTTTATTGCTGGGGCTGCGACTGGTGCTACAGGTGGTGTTTGTGGTGTAGCCACTGGAGTCGCGGGGACTGTTTTTACCGGCACGGTCGAAACTGGCACAGCCGCAACAGGAGGAGCCGCGGGCTGAGCTACCGCAGGTGCTGCGGGCGTAGGTGTTGCAGCTGGTGTGGCCACCGATGGAGCTCCTTCGCCAATTTCTCTACTTGTTAACATGTTGAAGGTCTTTTTCTTAAAGCCATCTTTGGTTCTTGAATCCTGGAAGTAAACTGAGATTTTCCAGTCGTTAACTTTCTTTCCGCACTCGAGGCAGCCGAAGGCATCGTTAAAGAATTTTAATCCCTTTTGGTAAATAAAAGTTGGGCACGAAATAAATGTCCATGACACGACACCTTTTTCTGGTGGAAGTGCTCTCATGCCATTCATCGATTGGTATGTTTTACGTTTTACTTCCGCCCTTATTGCCGCTCTAAGTTTTAATGGATTTGGATCGACTACGAGTTTTTGCCCGGCTAAATTAAATGTACTTAAATTTTCTCCAGAGACTTTTTTTAGGAATGTTGCGTACTTATTTAGATCAAGTGTTTCCATTGTGTATTCGTTTCCACCTTCGTGTGACAAGCGCACGAATTCACTGTTGAAAGCTGGTGGAACTGCAACGTAGAGTGCAATTGGAAGTGTGTTGAAAAATCTTTCTACAAGAGCGCCCAAAGGAACAACTTCTTTTCCGCTAGCCATGTGTCCGGCACGAAGCTTAAGTTCTCGCTTAAGTCCGTAGCCGTGCCAATAGTTGTCAGACTCGTGGTTTCCACGCATGTAAAACATTTGCGTTGGGTTTTGCTCGAGCAATCTTAGTGCAACAGTCAGGGTTTCCATGATGTAAGGTGAGCGGCTTACAACGTCGCCAAGGAACACGAAGTTTATGTCTGGGCTCGTAAGTTTAAGTTCTTCGCTGAGAACGCCTTCTTTCCTTAGGAATTCAAGGTCTCTCGTTAGTGAATGGTACGCGCCTTGGATGTCACCCCAGATGTAGAATTTTGTTTTTTCTGTTGGGACTATCTTGTGAATAAATTTATCGCGCAACCCCTTTGTTTCCCGGGCTTGCGATACATTTTCTAATAAAAAATCTAAGGTTTCTGCTGAGAAGTCAGGATCGTCTTTTAATCCAGCGTAGCGCATTAAGTTGGATAAGTTTCTCGAGAAGAATCCAGGGATTTTTGATTTGTAAAATTTTGTGTAATCAGGCTTGATGAAATTTTTGTTTTCCATTGGTGGTAGCTCTACATTGTCATCGGCGTACTCAACAAGCTGTGTCATTGACTTCAAACCATCGGTGGTCGTTTTGTTTGGTGTAACAAGGAAAATTATGATTAGAGCAGCAAGTCCAACTCCACCTCCAATGAGAATGCTCATTAGCGGGTTGCTTTTACCGCCTTTTTTTGCAGCCATTAAAAACTCCTTTTATTGCAGTAGGAAAATTCCACTACTAGTGGTCATTAGCACCAGTAGAAAAAGAAAAACCAACGTATTTAACATTTCAAACAGATCCAATTTTTTCTGTGGTGATTTAAATCCTGGAGGTGGCTTTGCTGGAAATGATCTTCCAAGCAAAAGTTGCCAAACAAAAACCAAAAAGTTGATCATGAGAAGCATCGTGAAAATACTGTCAGTTGTAGTGAAATAGCCAACTTCCGGGATCATCTTTTCGATAACAAAACGGTACCCGAGCAAAGCGCTCACACCCGATGCGGCGAGACTGAATCGTCCAATGACATTTCCAATGCTCATTAAGAACGAAAAGAACGATAGGAAAACCGCAAGGTAAAGTGGCATGAAGATGACGAGAAGCTTTTTGATTCCGGCCTTTTCCATGTTTATTAAAAATATAGCTTTAGGAAAAGTTGTTGTTTTGTTTTCATCTTTTGTGTCCAACGTTGGAGCAGTGTACCCTGCATCGGTGTACACATCTCGGATGCGCCAGTTGGAGATTGAGACCTTCGGTGCAATGTTGAAACATGTGTTGTCTACAAGGAAAAACATCTCATGTGGTGTAACGAAATTGTTTGTCATAACAAGTGAGACTCGATGATCCTCTAAGGGGAACTGGTGATAGTTCATACTGCTTTTGAAGTCTATGCGCACGTCATAAGTTGCAATTGTTTTGTTTGCTACGATCTTAATGTCGGGGGGAGACTTTTTAAGGAAACGCCCATTATCAAAGGTAAACTTGCCGATAGTTTCTAGCATGACTTCGTCGGAGTTGAACTCGAACCAAACGAGCGCGTCGACTACAAAATGTCCGCGGATAATGTCGAAGTTCGAAAAGTTTTTTATGTAAATTCCTGTATTAACTTTGACAGTGAATGCTCCAAATTCACGTTGCTTTGCGGCGTCGATGATGTTGAATTCCGGGATTGGATCCGTGGTTTTGAAGTACGAAAGTGAGTAGGCGAAACATCCCATGATCACAGCAATTGATAAAATTATCGCTGTGATCTTCATTTGAATTCTGGAAACAAATTCCACAACGATAAAAAAATATTTTTTTAATTCCATGGCTTTCTTACACAACCTCCCATTTTTTGTCTGCTCCCGGGTTAACCCAAACTGTTGAAGATAGTGTTCGTGTTTTTTCATTGAATGATACGGGGAATCCATTGATCTTAGCTTGTTTGTATGACTCAAGTGCTTTCAACAATCCGCCAAGAGTCGGAGGGCTTCCAGCTTTTTTTAGTGCGTCTACAAATATTGTTGCGGCAATATATCCCTCAAGTGAGAACTGAGATAACGTTCTGTTGTCAAAAAACTTTTTCATTTCTTGGCGGTACTGCTGCACAAGTGGAATTTCGCTTGCGTCTGGATTTGGAACAACAGATGAAGTAACGATATCGATTCCACGGGCTTTTTTTAATCTTTGAATAACGTGGCTGGCATTTCCTACAGCGAGAAATAAAGTATTCTGATGACCCTTGTTGACCAGAATTCTTACCAAATTATATACCGGTCTGTAGTGTCCAATGCATAGGATTGCGTTAGGTTTTATGCGGTCCATTTCCTTAATTGATTGCGTGACGTTAACGCTGTTCTGTGGATACGAACTTTTTCCGACAAACCTAATTCCAAATCGCTTTATAACTTTGTCTGCGGATTTTACAGCGTTGTCTCCCCACTGGTTTTCTTCGTAGAACACTGCGATTTTTCGACTGTGTTTGTTGCGAATTGCGTAGGTCAGTAGCGCATCGATCTCGTCTTCAATCGATGGCCGAAGGTGGACCATGTACTTTGCATCTTCTCTTCTTAAGTCGACGTCTCCAGCCATTGGGAAGAGGACAGCCATCTTTTTATCTTTTACAACGGGTAAAAACGAAGTCAGTGCGCCAGAGTTAAAGTTTCCGATGAACAGTGGATGCTTTTTTAAAACCGCACGGACCTGCGAATCAGAAATATCATTTTCGTGTCCGTCATCTCTCATGTTCAGGCGAATGACCTTCTTGTTAATTCCGCCTTCTTGGTTTGTCTTGTTGAACACAAGGTTCATGCCGTCTGAGAAATCTCGACCAATGAGATTAATGCTTCCACTAACCGGAAGAATGGAATTAACCATTATCTCATTGTTTTTGTTGGACAGTTTAAAGTCCTCTTTGATTTCTTTTCCAAAGAAAGCTTTCATTTTATAGCCGGTTGCCTTTGATGGTTTTTTTACTGGAGTTGGCGCAGGCGGAAGTTTAATTGGTTCTGGTTTTTTGGCTGGTTCTTTTTCAGGTTGTTCAGGTATTTTTTTGGAAGGCTTGGGCTTTTGTGGTTTTGGGTTTAGTGTTGAAAATGCAACTTTAGTTGATGGCTTGTTTGCCTCGACCAAAGGAATTCCCGCTGGCCTAGGGACCGGAGTTGGTGCAACTACAACCTTTGCCGGAACGGGGGGAATTGGTGTTACTTGAGCCGCAACAGGGGCTGTGATTGTTGCAGCTGGCGCAACTGTAATTGGAACAGGTGTCACCTGAACTGGCTTGCCGGCC
>JABIAA010000118.1 GCA_018656485.1 bacterium
CAGGGTGCGATGCCTGTTTTTTCGGCGCGAGATATTTTGGGTGAGGCTAACGTTGTACAAGCAAATTTGCCAGCCTTTGTTTCGAAAGAGTCGGTGGCTGTCAATGGCTTTGAAAGCAAGTTGGCGAGTGCGCATGCGGGTGATGAATTGCAAGGGGCTGGAGATCAGGAAGATCCAAATATTTCGAGTAAACTTTTTGACTTACAAATTTGTGGCAAAGTGAAACAAAATTTGTCTGGTGTGTGGGAGAGAGCTTGATTTTTTTCGAGCCTTTTACAAACCTACGGTTTTGTGATTAACTGTGCCTATGTTTGCCACGTTTGGCTGTTTAAAGAAAGGCTTTTGATGAAACTTTCCAAGTTGTTACTTCTTGCTGTTGTTCCGTGTGCCATCGGGGTTGTTGCTTGCGCAGAAAAAGTTACGGAGCCTTCCGAGCCGGTTGAAGAAATTGCCACGGTAGAAGCCCCGGTTCCTGAGAAGGTTGAAACTCCGGCGCCTGAAAAGCCAGTCGTACCAGTTCCAAGCACTCCGGAAGAACTTCCGCTTGACGATGACATTGAAGTTGCTTCGAACGATCTCGACGACGTTGATCTTCCAGAAGATTTTGACATTGGCGAAGAAGAGTTCTCCAAGGTTCTCGAAGAAGTCAGTGCGATGTTTGAGGGCAACGAAGAAAGCTTGCAGGAGCTAGAAGCCAGCCTCCAGAACGTTGACTTTGGGGACATGTTTGGTGAACTTTCTGATGATGATGAGGCAGGCCAGCCAGGATCACAGACAACAACGGGTTAGTCGCTAACGGGTTAGTCGCTGACGATTTTGCTTCACGTCGTTTTTGTGAGCTGCATAAAATTGAATCCGAATGAAGGAATTGATTTGGATAAAAACAACCTTTCTCTTTCGTTTGAACTAATTTTTCTTATGGACTGGGTCTTGCGTAAAAACAAGGATAAGGTCTCAAGGTTTGTGCGTGAAATTGCGCAGGAAAGTTTTGTGCGTGAGTATGTGCTGGCGACTGAGGCAGATTGCAACAGGGTTAAGGGGCATGCGCATGAGATTGTCCTTGGCTTTGTAAAATTACTTGAGCAGTCGATTGCCGGGAATCTAGAGGGAAAACGTGCAGACGAAGAAATTCGCGATAATGTTTTGCCAGCGATTCACCACATTGATCATGGTCCGATGGACATGAGAACGATTTGGCAGAGCGTCCAACAGATGAAGGCGCTCCTTGCTTTGGATAAAATGGAAACAGACCGTGGTGGTGCAGGCGTGATTGCTCACGACAAGGAAACGCTTAAGCGGGCTTTGTTTTCGAATATTATGAAAAATTGGAATCCTCGTACGGACGACTCAGTCCATTAAAAATTAGGTCGGGATGTGGCGCAGCCCGGTAGCGTACTTGCTTCGGGAGCAAGGGGTCGCCAGTTCGAATCTGGCCATCCCGACCACGGGCACAGCCCGCTTCAGTCCAGATGCTTTACATTCCCAAGCCAATGTTTCTTGAGCAAGATAATTTTCAAAGGGCTGTGCTTCTTCCAGTGTTTATGGTTTTTTCTGTTCCCGTTGTTCACAGGTTTCCGCCCGCTTCGATAAACAAAAAGGCCTTAGCTGCAAAAAAATTAACTTCCTTTGGTCGTTTTATTTAACTCGCTTCGCTTCGTTTTATTTAACTCGCTTCGCTTCGTTTTATTTTGTCATATTGGCCTGTGGAAATTTGCAGAACTTATTCCGTGGAAAAAATCTTGCAAATGTTAAGAATCAGAATCCAGCGAGGAGCTGGTTGTTTCGCGGAAAGGATCCTCTCAGGTTTTTAAAGTTGCAACAGAAATAAAACTGAGAAACGCGAGGTTAAGAGTTATTTTTAGAATGCCGCGTTGGTTGGGCCAAGCCCAGACATGCCGGGCGTAGCCTTCTTTCGAAACATTTTGTGGGATAGCTGACTCGGTGCCAAGCTTTTGAGAAACTACGTGGGTCAACTAAGACGGATACATTTGGAATTCCTCGTTTCATTATTTCACTTTGATTGTCATTCAGTGGTTTTAGTTTGAGGCGTCTTGCGACTCCGACATCAATGCTGACGAATTGGAGGAGTGGGAGTCTTGCAAAGTTTGGTAGTAGCGAGTTTGTGTCGAGCGGGTTGCAATCGAGGATAATTCCACCGAGTTTTTTTAGTTTCCTGAGTGACGATGGAAGCTTGTGTAAGTTATTGTTTCCTAACGTGAGGAAAGTTAATTTTTTAAGGTTTCCAATTTCTATTGGAAGTTCTGTGATGTTGTTGTCATCGAGAAAAAGCCGATCTAAGTTTTTAAGTTCAAAAATACAGTCGGGGACTTCAGTGATTCCAAGTCCCTGTAGTCTCATGACTTGAATTTGGTTTTGTGCTTTCTCTCGGAAAGCTTCGTCGAATTCGAACATGTCGTGAAATTTATTGAGTTGTTCAATTGATGTGCACTCAAGAAAATTCATCCTTCCGTATCCCACCTTGTCTACAAAGCCTTCTCGTTGATTTTCTGTTTGTGGGGGATTAGCGTTTTTGAGGAGTTCGGTGCGATTGACCGTTTTTACTTCCGCTCGCATTTGTGCTTTGAAGTTGGAATTGTTTTTGCATTTTCTCCAAAACCATTGCTCGCGAACTGGATGGTCAAATTCAAGGACCCCATCTCTTGGCATTGGAACGGGTGGCTCAAGGAATACTGAGCCGTCAAGATGACTCAGAAAGCTATTCCGCCATTTGTAAAGTTCTGGGGGGATATACTCAATTTTGGAGTTGGAAAGATAGAGCCAGTAAAGATTTGTGAGAAGTCCAATTTCTGGTGGAAGTGTGATCAATTCGTTGTTCCGGAGACAGAGTTCTTGAAGATTTGTGAGTTGCCCAATCTCTGGTGGCAGTGTTGCGAGTTGGTTGTGGCCGAGGGAGAGGTTCGTAAGTTTTTTAAGTTGCCAAATCTCTGGTAGAAGTGCTTCGAGTTTATGGTTGTTGTAAAGATTGAGGTGCGTAAGTTTTTTTAGGTGCCCAATTTGAGGTGGAAGTGTTGCGAGGTAGTTGCGTTCGAGGTGGAGGTGCGTAAGTTTCTTGAGTAGTCCAATTTCTGGCGGAAGCGAGATGAGCTTGTTGTTGTAGAGGTGGAGGTATTTTAGATTTGTAAGTTGCCAAATCTCTGGTGGAAGTGAGGTCAATTCGTTGCCGCAGAGACAGATTTTTTGGAGATTTGTGAGGTGTCCAATTTCTGGCGGAAGTGAAATTCGCTTGTTGTCCTCGAGATCTAACAATTGAAGATTTTTGAGCTGTCCGATCTCTGACGGAAGTGAGATGAGTTGGTTCCTGCCGAGATCCAGTGTTTTGAGTGATGTTAGCTGTCCTATTCTTTTGGTCAGTCTTACAAGGTGGTTGTTACTGACGTCTAGGTGTTGCAGATTGCGGAGTTGTTTAATTTCATGTGGAAGCGATACGAGTTTGTTGTACTTGAGATGGAGTGCTGTGAGGCTTTTGAGCTGTCCGATTTCTTTTGGAAGAGTGTCTATATCAAGCCACCCGCAGTATAGCTCCGTTATTTGCTTTACTTTTTCCAAATTGTCCTTGTCCGCTCTGGTTGCATTTGCTTGCATCCCGCGTCTGATTTTTCTGAAGAATGTGTCGAATGAATTTTTGCTTCTGATTCGGAATGTGCCCAGCTGTCCATCCGACGACATGCCTTGTCCTGCGTGTGCTGCACTGAAAAAAAGTGATACGAGCGCACAAAAAATAAATATTTTTTTCATAAAAAGTGGCCTGGTGAAAAAGTTATAAAAGTCCTGATCTAAAATGTGTTTCGTGATCATAACACAAAACTGCGAATGTAGAATTAGTTAGCCAAGTTTTTCTGCTGCCTGTTGAACGTTTTTTGATGAACGGCGTGGTGAAAACGGTTCATTTTTTGGTGGCCATTCAAGTGGAAGGTGCAACTCGAAGTAGAGATGTGTTTCCGTGAGGATGTTGTCGACAGCGAATATTCCTGGCATTGATTCAAGTTTTTCAAATCCGATGTTGAATGCGATACGCCTTCTGTGTTCGTTTTTTTTATGGACTGTGCATGTGAGTTTTGTTTTTCTAAGTTCTTGGATGAGTGCGAGGCACATTCCGTGGGCGATTCCTCGTCGTTGATGTGTGGGGACAACAATACATTCTTTGAGGCTGACGAGTGCACCGTATCTTTTTGCGAAAAGATACCCAACCGGTTTTTGATTGCTGACTGTTGCGGCGATTAACAGGGAGTTCTCCGGAGATCTTTCGAAGCGCAAAACTTCTTCCGCAAAAAAATCTTCGACGCAGGATTCTACAAGAAGCATATCGCTTGCAAGATTGTTGTACTCTTTCATGAAGGCTTCAATGAAGGCCTCTTTGCTGTTTCCATCTGGCTTGTCGTGAAGTCTGCATGTTACGAGCTGTCCTCTATTATCTTCAAATTGTACAATGCTGAGTGCTTGTGAACATGCGGATAAGAGGAATGTTAACCAAATAAGCAGTGTGAATGGTTTCATAAATAGGATCCAGCGTTGATCTTTTTTCGATAACTGATTTTAACTTGTCTGTGTCATGATGCAACCTGGTTTTTCTACAGCTGTTGAAGCCAATAATTTGCGTCCGGTCCAAAGCCATCGAGCCGGTTTTGACGTTTATTCAACCAAACGAAGGCGGCTCGCTAAAGCTATGGCCGGCACGGCGCGAGGTTAAGTACTGCTGAGGCTTGCCGATGCAAAATAAAATAAAACGACCATGGGGAGTTAAACTGAACGCAGTGAGGTTAAATAAAACTGAACGCAGTGAGGTTAAACAAAATTGAGTGAAACGAGATTAAATAAAACTGAACGCAGTGAGGTTAAAGTTGCCTGCGAGAAAAGAAAAATGGCCACGGAAAAATTCCCGTGGCCATAAAACAATCTTTGTAAGAAAAAATTATGCGGCTGCTGGTTTGTTTTTTACGAGTTCATAGATTCCAAATCCACTCCATCCCAAAATTGAGAGAAGAAGAATTGAGTGCCGCTTTAAGTTGCTGATTTCACCTTTACTAACAACGCGTCCGAGATTTTTGAAGTATTTTGCAAATGCGTCGGCGTTGGAAAGTTCCTTGTCAGCTTTTTTGAACATGTGCATATTTACGAGAAGCTCAGCCAACACTGCTGCGGTGTTGAGGCCGCCAGCTATTGCGAATTTTGTTCCGGAGGTTAAACCTTCTTTTTCTTTGGGTTGTTTTTCTTTAATTGCTTCACTGGCTTGGTTTTTCCGTTGTGTTTGTTCTTCTTCTTCTTCTTCTTTTGTCAGCGGAGCAGTCATTCTTTCTTCGAAGCCGTTCTTCTTTTTATGGGATTTGACCATATCTTGAAAATAACTTTCACTCCAGCTTTCAACAATTCCTTGAATCCATTTGTTTTCTGCGTCTTCGTCGTCTTCCCCTGCTTCGGAATTCATGTGTTTGAGCATAGATGGGTAGCTAGGTTTTTTTTCATATAAAATTTTCATGCGTTCATCGATTGGAGTTATTTTACCAGTTTGTTTTTTGCTTCCAACCGGCTTACCAGAAGTTGATGGCTTGTTGCCCGAGAGTGCCTGTGCGAGTTTATGCAGAGGTCCGTTGTCGTAGGTATTTTCTAGGGTCTTGAGTTCAGCTTGTGGAACAATACATTCATCTGAAAGTGCGCCGACGATACTTCCCGTAATTGCTGCGAGTGAGTCACTGTCACCAACGGTGTTTGCCGCGGTTTGGACAGCCATTCTTAAGCAATCTTTTTTGTTCATTTTAAGTTTTGTTTGAACGGTTTTATTTGAGTAGACAAGCGCTTGGTAAACCCCTCCGCAGACGGATTCAACCCCGCCCCAGCCTAAAAACCGCTGTCCTGATTTGCCGTTAACAACGTAGTGTTCTGCGTTGAAGTTTGGAGCCTTGATACAGTTTTCTCCGAATGCGTTCCAATGGTGCTGGTCAAGAGCTTTGAAGGCATCCTGCGGGTTATTTGTTTTGCTAACTGCCTCAACTGTTTCTTTGGCGTATTGTTGTGCTGTTGCTAACATTTCTTGGGTCGTTATACTTTTTTTACTGTGGGTGTAATTACCAGAAACGAAACCTTTGATTTGTTTTGGGCTTGGATTGTTATTAGGGACTTCTCTGCCTGCCTCTTTGATTGCAGCTTCAACCGCTTTCTCAACTTTCTGATCGGCTTCGGCTTTTTGGTACAATTCACAATGCAATTTTGTAAGCGCAGCACATGCGGCAACGGCACCTGGATCGGTGTGTGTAATTCTTGATTGATCTATTGCGAGGTCGCGAGCTTTTTCCGGATCATCGTTGTACAGCATTGCGATAGGAGCTAGCCGCATGACTGATCCACATCCACCGGTTTTAGTTCCAACTTTGTCCCAATTTGATCCATCGAGATTTAATTTTGTGCAGGCAGCTTCACATGCAGCGCCATTGCATCGGCTTCTTCGTGTTCCACCATTTTCTGGAGAAATCTGTTCCTGGTCATACCACTTTTTGAAAAAGCTTCCGACGGTTTGCATCGTTTGGGCATGGTCTGACTTTTTATCTTTTGCTGCGAGGAGTGCATTTCCAAGAAATTCGCTCATCACCGTGTCATCGGTGTAACTGTGTATGCCTTCCTCCCTTGGGAAAGTATACTCAGAGCTGCAGTTTGTTGTGTGATGCCAGTTTTTTCCAGGCTCAGGAGTTCCGATCTTTGTATAAGATTTTTCCCAGTTGTAACTGAAGTCAGAAAGTTGTGTGACAGCTTGGAATGGAAGTGCGCTTTTATTTTTTCCGTGTTGTTTTATGTATGTTTTGTATTGGTCGAGAGTCTGAAGCCCAAATTCTGTCTGTCCGCCGAGTGAGTCACCGTAGGCGAGTGCATTCAAAATGTTCCGTGCGCGTTGTTGGGAAATTGCGGATGCGTCACTTCCTGCGACTAAGAGCGCGATTCCCAATGTGAGAATGCGAGAGGCTGAGAACGTTTTCATAAAATTCCTAAAAAGTTTTTTGTTCAATGCCGTGATTATAGCATCAAATCGTTAAGTCGACATGGTTTCTTTGTGCGAATAAAAAAAGGCTAAAAACCAGCCCAAAGTGTGGCTTGAGACATTTCTTGGAGAAACGGTTTGAGATTACTTGAAGCCGATTTCTCTAAGTGCTTCGCATAGCTCGAAGATCGGGAGGCCGATAATGGCGGTGTATGAGCCGTTGGTCGATTTCAAGAAGCGTGTGCCAAAGCCTTCAATTGTGCTTGCACCGCAGGCATGAAGTGCGCCTGGAGTTGCAGTAAAGTATTCTTCGATGACCGATTCGTCGGGAATCATTTCGACGACTGCGCCCGTTGCCCACGACATTTTTTTCTCCGTGACCCAGGCTGTTCCGTCGAAGACGCGTTTCTCGAGGCAGCATCCGCTTTCAACGTCGATGGGCCCTTGCCCGACGATTTTCAGAATTTCCCGAGCGTGTTCCATATCGCGGGGCTTGCCGAGAAAGGTTTTGCATTTGTGGGTCTGAACGAGTGAATCGCACGTGAGGATAAATGAAGGAGATTCCATTGTGCCGGTCATTTCCACGGTTTTCATTTTGTCTTCCGCGATTGCGATCACAAGTTCTTTGAGGGTCTTGCCAGCTGGATCGATATTTTCGTCACTGTTGTGCTCGATGACTTCAAATGGGATGTGTGCGTCGCGGAGAAGTTGTTGGCGACTTTGTGATTTGGATGCTAGGGAAAGAATCATATTCCTGCCATGCGGTGTAATCTTTCTATGCGTTTTTTCATCGGTGGGTGCGTCGAAAAGAAGCGGAACAAGCCGTCGGATGAAAACGGATAAACAATAAATAAGCTTGCGGTTGATGCTTCTGCGTATGAGCCAGGAGCTTTTTTGTAACGCGTTGCATTTTGAAGTTTTTCTAGTGCGGATGCCAAAGCCAGTGGGCTGTCAGACATTTTTGCACCGGACTCGTCGGCAAGGTATTCGCGGGATCGTGATATTGCCATTTGGACAAGCATTGCAACTAACGGAATCAAAATTATTGCGAGAATTGCGCCGAAGCCGCTGCCGGACTTGCGATCTCGGGAGTTTCCACCGCCAAAAATCATGGACCAACGCATCATGTCCGCGAGGTACGCAATTGCTGCTGCGAGTGTTGCCGCGATTGTTCCAATGAGGATGTCGCGGTTTTTTACGTGTGAAAGTTCGTGAGCTAAAACGCCGCGAAGTTCACCTTCATCTAAAATTTGCATGATGCCGTGCGTAACCGCCACTGATGCATTGCGTGGATTTCTTCCTGTTGCAAAAGCGTTCGGAACATCCGTTGGGAGCAAAAATAATTTTGGCATCGGCATTCTTGCGTTGTGGCAAAGTTCGTCAACGATATCATAGACATGTGCATACTGCGATTGGTCGAGCGGCCTGGCACTGTACATTCGTAGGACGAGCTTGTCCGAGAAGAAGTACATGATGAAGTTCATGACCCCTGCGAGCATCAGCGCAACGAGTGCGCCGTTGGATCCGCCAAAGACGTCACCCATAACGACGAGCAGCACGCTCAAGGTTATCAAGAGAAAAAGAGTCTTTATTTGCCCCATAAACATGATGGCTCCTCCTAAATTTTATTGTGAACTTTCAAGTTCGATTGGACTAACGATTACATATTTTTCAGATTTTGAAAAAGTATAATTTTTTATCTTGCGGATTAATTGTTTTTGAGCCATGATCTGTTGCTAAAGAATCATGAATGATTAAGCCCGTGGAGATCAAATGGTGATGGGAAGAAAGTTATACACGTGTATTTTGGCGGTTGTTATTGGTGGATTCTTCTGTGAAGTTACCGCCGGTGGGCAGAACTCAAAATTAAAAGAGCAAGAACCGGTTTCTGTTCCGTCTGTTTCTGTAAGGCTCGAAAGTTTTTTGACTCACAAAGGAATGTTTAAGCTTAACGTAGAAGAGATGTGGGAAATTTTGGATGTGCTGAAGGGATGTATTCCCGGGCTAGATGTACTTGGGAAAATAGATGACTCAAACGATAAACAGGCTTGCGACCTTATCAAGAGAAAAATAGATGATGTTGCGTCCATGATTAGTAAGAATAAAAAAAGCCCCCTGTACGACAATGATCGATCTCTGGCAATGAGATTGCAGCATGATTACGTAAACAAAGGTCTTTTCGAATCCATTGGGTTGTATTTGGCGGAGGAGTTGCACAAGGTGCACGCAATACAGCGCATCCCAATTTTTAGGAGGGAGCAAACTGAGCGAATGAAACAGTTTGGAGCTGGACGGTGGACGGTTGCACCAGAGTTGCTTGCTGCTGTTTTTGACGAGATTACTGGGGACTTTGCATCAAGTTGGCCGTTACCGGAGCCGTCAAAAGTTGATTTGCGAGATTTTATCAATAAACAAATGCCAAAGGCCTGCGCTGTTACGGTGCAAACAATCGTGCATGTTGCGTGGGAGCGAGAGTGCGAAGAGGGGGAAGATCAAGAATGACAATAAAAAAAATAGTCGCATTCGTGTTGGTTACTGGCATTGTTGCGAGTCATGAAGTATTCGCTGGGGGTGCGTGTTCAAAATTTTCTACAGCAAGCAGTATTGACTGCCACAATGTTCCAAAAGAGGTTGCAAATTTTATTTCAAAGGGCGGAAGGTTCAAGCTCACCAATCCAACTATGTGGGAAATTTTGCGCGAGTTGGCGGGATACATTCACACAGAAATAAGTGTGGATCGTTTGAGAACTGCTGGAAAAAAAGAAGCACATTGTTTTTGTGTTTCAATCAAAAATGGCTTGGACTTGCTCGTTGTAAAAATTTATGAGAACAATCTTTTTTACGACGATGACATTAATTTTTCATTGAAGTTGAAGGATCAATACAGATCTGAGCGAGGAGATTTATTTCCAATCGCGGTCTACGTAGCCTCTGAAGTTTATAAACGTGACATCCGAAAAGTTGTGCTAGAACTTGATAAGTCAATTTCATTCGATACGAGAGTTCAAGATGTTGTGCGAAAGGCCGAGGAGAAATTTAAAAGCGACTGGCCCCTCAATATGCCAATGAGGCAAATTATTGTTCCGTTCACAATGGGGCAAATTGTGGAATCGCATCGGGAAGATTTGTTGAAAAAGATTAATTGATGATTGGAAGGCATTAAAATTATGACAAGTTTTTCGAAGTGTGCTTTTGCGGCTTTGGTTTTCAGCGGGATTTGGGCGTCAGGATTTGCCGGGCCCTGTTTTTCAAAAGAGAAGAAATCGCAAGATATTCCGAAGGTTCCGCAAGAGATATCAGATCTTGTTAATCTTTATAAATTTACATATCAACCTTCGATTAGTGATGCTGACATTTGGCGGATGATAGGAAACTTTCTATTGTTCATGGACGTTGGGGCGAGAGATGGAGATTTAATCAATTCTTTCGCGATAAAAAAGTTTATTGAGCGTGAGAATTTTTCACTCAAGCAATTTATGGATGATCTTGTTAAGACTGCTTTTAATTTAGAGCCTTTGGGTTATGATTTTCGGGTGTCTTTTTTGCTCGGTGATTTTTATGGTCATCGAGAATTTGTTCCACTGACGGATTATGTCACCGTAGAGCTTCACAAAATGTACGTTCGCGAGGTTGTCCCAAAGTTGGACAAATCAACTCCTGTTAATAACTTGGAGCTATCCTTGGCGCAATCGACATTTGATGATGCTGTCGAGAAATTCAAAAAGGATTGGCCTCTAGACCGGCATTTTAGAGTCGTACTTGGCGAATACATTCTGGGTCAAATTATTGAGTCGCGGAAAGAAGAACCTCAAAGATCGTAAAAAAAAGAGAGTTGAGATGAAAACAAATTTCACCAAGTTTACGTTTGTCATTTTAATTGCCTGTGGAATCGGGGGGACTGTATTTCCCGGAGCGGCACATTCAACTAAAAAGGAGCAAGAAGAGGTTCCAGAAGTCCCGTCGTCGTTGAGAGAATTTATTAATGCCTACAGGGTGCGGGATGTCAATTGGATTTGTGATGCCGACATTTGGAAGATGATGGCACGCTTTTTGCCCCAAATGGATGTTGGATTAAGCGCGGTGGATGCATGGTCCTATTCCAAGATAAAAGAGTTCATAGAGCGTGAAAATTTTTCACTAAAGAAATTGATGGACGAGATTGTTGTCAGTGCATATAAATGTAACGGGTATTTAAAAGACCACAGAGTATGTTTTCTTTGGCTAGATCGTCGTGGTCTTAGAGCACTTGTTCCACTTGTTGAGTACGTTACTGTTGAGCTTCACATACTATTCTTTACAGAGATTTTTTGCGGTTTACCTCTAGCGAATTTTAGTGGGAGGTCGACTGACGAAGTGATGGAAATAATGTTAGATCCCGGAGCCAAGAGATTTGGGGACGATTGGCCATTAGATTGCCATTTAAGGCCCCGTTTGTATGAGTTTATTGGGCAGTGTCTGGCGAGTTTGCAGTGAAAAAATTGTTTTGTACGCCTTGCCTGCGTGTCGTTTACAATGAGCCAAATCGTTGAGTCGCATCGGCCTGATATCCTTAAGATAGTTGAAAAAAAATAGAGAGAGTTCCGGTGGAAACAAAAACGATGAAAACAAAAAAACTAAGCAGTATTTTTCTTTCCCTTATTTTGTTATCCACTGGCTGTGAAGTGCTTGCTGGCGGTGAAACCTCCAGTAACTCGAAGGCGATTTCGGGTGGCGCTATGACTGCAGGGGAATGTAAATCAATTCTTGAGCCGGTAAGAAATTTTATTACTTTCGATAACAAATTTAAGTTGAATGGTGAGCGTAAATTAACTGACAAAGAGATTTATAAAGTTCTGGGTTCTATGGAAGGATATATGTGCGCCCAAAAACAGGTGCACGGGGTGGTTGTTTCTGGGGTAAGCCAGGTGGATTGTTTTGGCAAGACGATGAAGTTCCACCTGGGTATTCTTGTTGACAAAATTTACCGCAACGAGAAATTGTCTGAGAGCGAAGAAGAATTTTTTAAAAGTTTGTACGAGTGCAATCAATCAAATCCGGAAATGGAGTCAATTCGAGTCTATGTTGTTCTTGGTGTTTACAAAGCACACATTCGCTACATTGTTAGAAATCGTCCCGACTTAGTTTTTGTTGATGACATCATTTCTTGTGTGGAAGAAGACCTTGGAGAAAAATTTCCGTTGGATAATGTTATGCGGGAATTGCTTGAAGGGGATAATGGGGCCCAGGGACTACGGCGGCTCCGTCGCGTTTCTACGCGACGAATGAATTGTAAATCGGCAGCATCATAGAAGTCTGATCGGACAACCGGTCCAGCCGTCGCTCGCGATGCGATCTATG
>JABIAA010000119.1 GCA_018656485.1 bacterium
TCAACAGCATCGACGAGGTAATTTATAACCAGCGATATCGATCGTGGTGAATCATCGTTTGCTGGAATTACGACGGAGACACCTTTTGGATCGGTGTTTGTATCGACAAGTCCAATAACCGGAATTCCAAGGTATGAAGCTTCGCGAACAGCAGTGGCTTCTTTTTTCGCATCCACGACGACAATGGCCGCAGGTGGGAACTTAAGATTTACAATTCCACCAACTTTTTTATCTAGGCGATCAACTTCTTTTTGAATAACGCAGAGTTCTTTTTTTGTGTAGTGTTCGAGCGGCTTGCTGATGACATCCTTGAGATGAAGAAGTCTGGTGATAGCTTTTTTAATTTGATCGAAGTTTGTTAGAGCTCCACCGACCCATCGATTTACAACGACAGGGCAGTTGGTTCTTTCTCCAGCTTTAGCGATTGTTTCGCGAGCTGGACGTTTTGTTCCGACCCAGAGGATGGATTTTCCTTCAGCTGCAAAGCCTTCGAGTTGCTTCGCTGCATGTTCCATGAGGAATGCTGTTTTCGAAACATCGATAAGGTGGATGCCGCCGCGGGCGCCCCAGATGTATGAACGCATTGATGGAGACC
Source organism: bacterium (assembly GCA_018656485.1). GTDB lineage: Bacteria > Babelota > Babeliae > Babelales > JABIAA01. Next base: position 596 of record JABIAA010000119.1, read on the forward strand.
ATCGCGCGGTTCTGTGTCCGAAATGAACACCAGCTTTGACCAAATCTTTGAGTTGTATCATGAGAAAAAACCCCGGGTTACAACCATTCCGCTCGCCAGGCTCGTCACAAAGATTGTGCGTACGCCACCCATATTGGGAGCAGAAGAAAAATTCACGCCGCCTTTCCACTGTGGAGTTGACGGACCCATTGCCAGAATATTACCTCAAGAAAGCAGCTTTTACAAGTTGGATTCTTCTGACTCTTCCGCATCTTCGGGGTCGTCGACAACGTCAGCTGCACCGATCACGCGTCCAGAGGTGACTGTGTCTTGATATTTTTTACCGATCAAGAAGGCAACAACAACCCAAATTCCAGCAACAGTTGCAGGAAGTAGGCTTGCCGAAATCGCGCTGATGAACGAGCTTTGCAGTGTGTAAAGGTAGTTGTACGCGGAGCCCGATGCCTTAGATAAAGGTTTTCCAAATGATTCGATCCATGCTTTGGATTTAAACTGGATATCACGAGTCGTTGGGATGTAAAGAATTTCTGTTACTGGTTGGTTAAATGCATAGTGCAGGGCGCGTAGCATAATCAAAGTAATCGCGAGGGTGATAAACCCTTGGTGAACGGCAACGCCGAACATGAGGATCGATACGATGATTGGCGTGAGAAGTAAACAGGTTCGGACTCCAACCTTTTTTAGAAGGTTGGTTGTTCCGAAAACGGCTATTGCAAGGGCAACAACTTGAAAAGCGCTAGTGTAGTAGAACATATATTTTGTGATTCCGCTTACACTATTATGCGTGTGACTCGACATCCACCGTTGCCATTGAAATTCGGTAAACGTGAGAATTATTTCGAAGCTGTAGACGACTGCGAATATTCCAAAGACGTACGGTTTTGACAGGAGCATCTTAAGCCCCTCAAACATTCCGGTTTTCTTTTTAGCTATTTGGGTTTCACTTTTCTTTAAAGTTTCTTCTGCATATCCAGCGAGGTATTCTTTCGGGATTCGCTTGTGTAGCAAGAAGATGAACAGCAATGCAATGGCGATGAAAAAGCCTGTGAGTCCCAACATTATTGGAATATTAATTCTTTCAGAGAATGGGGAGTACCACATTACTAGAAGTCCGATCATTGGCGAAAAAATTCCTGCGACTCGAGATGTTGCGACAATTTTTCCGTAGCTGCGACGGGAGGATTTTGGCGAACTTATTGAATTTGTGAAAGCCCAAAATGTTCCAACCGCAAGAACCGAAAACAAGTCACAGCATGTGTAGAAAAGCCATCCCGCAATTCGGTTTGGGCTTGTTGTTGTGTTGAGCAAACCTATGGTCGGATGCAAAAGAATCCCGATGAAACTTATGCAGACCAAAATGTAAAATCCGAGGAACAGCGCAACAATCTGTGATCGTTTTAAGCGGTCTATGACTTTTGAGTACAAAAACAGAATAAGCGGCGATACGCACATTAAAAGCATCTTTGCGACTGGTTGGTAATTTACCCCGACGAAGCCGAGGAAGACAGATGATTTTAGTGGCCGCAGGACAGAATAGGCGGCAATGATGGATGCGTACATCCCGGAGATATAGAAAAGCTTTCTTTGCTCGAACCTAGATTCCTCTTGTGTCGTCATCTCCGTCTTCTCCACCATCTTCTCCTTCGTTGGTTTCAACGTGTGTTCTCGAGGCTGTACCTCTCGAACGTTCCTCTCCAATAATTGCATTTGTGTTTACAGCTGCTCGGAATTGTATCCCAAGTAGTTTTGCGACCACGAGCCAGATGGCTATCATCACTGCACTGATTGATGTGCTGATGGCCATAATCGCGTTGCCACCGATTGTCGACGTTGCGATGTTAAAAACTGATCCAGTTGCTTTTGCAACGCGCGATCCAAATGCGTCTGTCCATGCTTTTGCTTTAAATTTTATAGCCTTGGTTGTTGGAATGTAGAGTGCTTCTCTCGTTGGATGATTGAGTGCATAGTTGAGTGCTCTCAACAGAACAAGTGCTGCGAACAACACTCCTGCTGTTGGGAAGAAGTACGCAAATATGATCAGTAGGAAGCTTAGAGCTGGGCACACCAAAATCGCGTGCTCAATCTTAAAAATTCTTTGCAGTGGAACCGTGAGGAATAATGTGATCAGCAATCCGGCGCCGTGCATGAAGAAATAATAAAGTGCGTAGTACGCCGACAATGCACCAACGCTAGGGCTGGACTTATCCGCAATTAACAAAACTTGGTAATCGAACATTACGATGATTGCTTCATAAAGAATTACCATTATCGAGATCCCGGCAACGTACGGAATTTTTATAATGGAGGTCAGCCCTTCGACTGCGGATTTAATTGATCCGATGAATGTTGGTTTCTCGATTTCTTCTTCGCGATCCCGAGCTTTTTCAACTTGATATGCAGCTTCGTACCCATGTAGCAGTTTCCCTGGAACGAATTCCATGAGGCACTTTATCGATGCCGCTGCGCACAACAACAGAATACTTCCAACTAAAATTGTTCCCGGCAAAAGCGTTGCATCGCCCAGTGGGCAAAACGAAAGTAGAAGGTACAGCCCGCCTGCGGCGAGGACTCCACCAACCTTGGAACCAGAAACAAAGAAACCGTAGTGACGTCGCGCGTCCTTGGGGTTATTAATGGAGTCAGCGAAAGCCCAGAAGACCGTCGCGAGGAAAGCACCAAAGCTTTCCATGAAAAAATATAGTGCCCATCCCAAAATTCTTCCTGGCGATGTAGCTGTGTTTGCTACCCCGATGGACGGGTGCGCGAGAAGAAAAGCAAAGATTAATCCACCAATGCCGTGAAAAATGGTAAACAAATACACGAGCTGATGTCGTCGAAGGCGATCAACAAGTTTCGAATAAATTAAAATCAAAGGAATTAAATAAAGAAAGACGAGGAGTTTGGCGGTTGGAACATATCCTGCTCCGACCATTTTCGCGAATAACGAAGACTTCAATGGGCGCCAGATTGCTTGGCATGAAGTCAGAAAGCCAAACGTCATGGCCAAGAACAAGACTTTAAGTCTGAACTTGCCCTTGATTTCCCAGAGCTTGAGTGAACTGGATGATTTCAAATCAGCGTTCCCCATCGGGATCCTTTCACGGTGCGATTTTCGTCACGTTCAACCGGCACTTAGCCGTTCACCCCAAAGTTTAGCTGTAAAATGTGGATGTGCAAGGAGGGAATGCAGGAAAAGTGATTTATGCACAAAAATGCAAAAAGTGGGATTGCCGCCAATGGTTGCGGTTTTTATTCTGTTAGTCAGGCCTTGCGCCTGGTTTTATTGCGGGGGAGTTCTTTTTTGCGGCTGTTTTTTTTAAATTCGTTTGAAAAAAAATTGATAAAAAATTTGTTTTTTTAGTTTTGGCTGGACTTCCTCTGTGCCTGCGCTACCTTTGTCGTACACGGGATTTAATAAATTTATGTCCTGCAACACCATCTAAATCTAACATATAACCTTTAGGTGATTTGGAAAATGGAAGAATCGGACAAGCTTGTGCCAAGAAAAATTTTGCCTGTATTGCCGTTGAAGAACGTGGTTGCGTTGCCAAGGAGCATCAAGCCGGTTCTCGTTGGCAGAGAGATTTCGGTCCGTGCTGTTGAAACGGCACACAAGGCTGGTGGAGAGGTTTTCGTTGCTGCGCAAAAGCGGGACGACGTCGAGCTTCCTACTCCTGACGATATTTTTACACATGGAATTCGTGCACGAATTATCCAGACCGCGCCAGCGCCGAATGGCACAATGAAGATTCTCGTTGAGGGAATTGTTCGTGCTATGTCGTGTAATATGGCGATGGCTGATGGCTTTCTTGTTGCCGAGATCACCGACCTGGAGTCCGCTCCCGTAGAAAATGGCAGTGAAGACAAAGCGCTTTGTAAGGAATTACATCGTGCGTTTGAAGAATATTTTGGCTTAGAAGATCGTACAACGCCGGACACCTTGGAATCGCTCAAGGGGGTTACCGATCTCGACTATCTGACAGACACGATTGCTGCGCACCTTGATCTTGGCTTTGATCAGCTCCAGATGCTTTTGGAGATGCTAGATCTTCGCGATAGAACCATAAAACTTCTCGCTTTCCTTTATGAAGAGGTTGAAGTTCTGCAGGCCGACAAAAGTGTGAGGCGCAGGGTCCAGAGTCAGATTGAGAAGCACCAAAAAGATTACTACCTTAATGAACAGATGCGTGCGATTCAAAAAGAGCTTGGTCGTGACGATCATCAAAAAGATTTAGAAGACCTCAAGGGCAAGGCGCGCAAATGCAAGATGTCCGACGAGGCGCTTGAGCGAGTCGATGCCGAGTGCAAGAGGCTTGAGCAGATGCAGCCAACGTCGCCAGAAGCAGCTGTCAGCCGCAACTATGTTGATACGCTAGTCGCTTTGCCATGGCACAAGAGAACGCGTGATTCAGTCGGCATTTCGAAGGCCGAGAAAATTTTAGATTCCTCCCACGCTGGGATGAAGAAAGCCAAAGAGCGCATAATTGAGTTCCTTGCTGCGAGAAAATTCGCTGGAGACAAACTTGAGAAGGCGCACATTCTATGTTTCACCGGTGCTCCGGGTGTTGGAAAAACTTCCCTCGGAAAATCCGTAGCGAAGGCGCTAGGGCGCGAGTTTGTCAGAATTTCGCTAGGTGGGGTTCGTGACGAAGCGGAAATCCGTGGGCATAGAAGAACTTACATTGGTGCGCTGCCTGGTCGAATCATCCAAGCGATGCGCAAAGCCAAGGTTGTTAACCCAGTAATTCTTCTCGACGAAGTTGACAAGATGGCCATGGACTTTCGTGGTGATCCAGCGTCTGCGTTGCTCGAGGTTTTGGATCCGGAACAAAACAAGCATTTTGTAGATCACTTCCTTGAAGTTGAATATGACCTCTCAAAGGTTCTTTTTATTACAACTGCCAACATGCTCGACAATGTTCCAGGTCCACTTATTGACCGGATGGATGTTGTTTCGCTGTCTGGGTATAACGACGATGAGAAGCTTCACATTGCATGTAAGTTTCTTCTTCCAAAATTGTTCAAAGAATATTGCCTCAAGTCTGTGAAGGTAAAAATTCCAGAAACAGTCCTGAAAAAAATCATCGAGTCTTACACAAAAGAGGCTGGGGTTCGGCAGTTAGAGCGTGTTCTCGCGCAGATCATTCGCAAGGCAATCAAGTTCTTCCTCGAAAATAAGACCCGAAAAGTTGTTAATGTCGACGACAAGCTGTTGGAAAAGTGGCTTGGTTTTCCGAAGTTCCGCAAAGAAACTTTGAGTGCACCAGGGCAAGTTGGAATTGTCACTGGGTTGGCATGGACAGAAGTTGGCGGTGATATTCTTGAGGTTGAAGCAACTGTTCTTGAGGGCAAGGGTGGGCTAACGCTTACTGGCCAGCTTGGCGAAGTTATGCAGGAGTCTGTGCAGGCAGCTTTGAGTTACGTCAGATCTCGCGCAAAAGAGCTTGGACTTAAAAAGAATTTTTATTCTGAATCTGACATTCATATTCATCTTCCAGAGGGCGCGGTTCCCAAAGATGGTCCGTCAGCGGGGATAACGATGGCCGCTGCGTTGGTGTCGATATTTGCTAAAATTCCGATCAAGAAAAATGTTGCGATGACCGGTGAGGTTACGCTTCGTGGTCGTGTGCTTCCAGTCGGTGGGCTCAAAGAAAAATTACTCGCAGCGATTCGCTATGGCATGGACACGGTTATTGTTCCGAAAGAGAACGAGATCGACATCAAAGAGTTTGTTGATGAACTCGACGAGTCACTCAAGTTGATTTATGTCGATCACGTTGACGAAGTTCTCGAGCACGTTTTAGCAGAGTCGCCATTTGCTTCAAAGAAAAAGGCGCCGGCAAAGAAAAAGGCGCCGGCAAAGAAGCCGGTTGCGAAGAAGAAGCCAGCGAAATCAAATTGAATCATAAAAGACTAGATCTTTTCTGAATATATTTTCTTCAAGCAAAGATTGGATGAAGCCTTCGAGATATTTGTGTACGGGGAAGAATGCTCCAGTCCCAGGGGTCTGTGATCCATGATCATTGGAATAGACGGATTCTGTGTCTCTGATCCGGTAATAAATATCCTCTGCCTCTTTAATAATTTTGCTTTCGTCTTTGCTTGTTGTTCTGAGGGTTTTTATTAACCGTATGGGGAAATACGGCATCATATCGTTTGCCACTTTTTCTGCCAGTGTTTTCGATACACATAATGGTGGTGCTGATGCTATGTATGACTTGTCGATTGTGTGTAGTGATGCATACACTATGTTGCAGATGACAAATGCGCCGATGTTGATAAGTGTATTTGTCGGCTTTAATTCCTTCCAGTATGAAAATACATCACTCGGTAAAAATGGTTGTTGTATCGCGTGTTTAATCATTTTTTTCATGTTTGTGTCTAGTATGCCTCCTGCGATTGATGCAATTTCTTGACACGCAATTTTTTTAAGAACTCCGCCGTCAAGAAAATGTGCTGCAAGAAAATTAGCTTCTCTGTTATGTTTTTTTGCATCTTCGGTCGTCGATGCTTTTTCGTACCACGTTAGCTTGTTTCTAACAATCCTGATGTACTCGGCAACATAGGCGTTGTTGGGATTCATTGAGGTTGGAATGAGGTTTGGGCCTATTTCGCGGAGTGCTTTCTCAATTTCGCATACTTGTTTTGGTGGCATGGGTTGGTCGAATTCAAATAGCATCCTGTTAAGTCGGTTGCCGCTATGGAGTGAACATGAGAGAGTAGCTATGAGGGTTGTTGTTATAAAATTTTTCATATTGCCTCACAACAAATTTTAGTTATTGAATCGAAAACGAACTCGAAAACCATTTGATGGTTTCTGTGATTTCTTTGGGGGCATTTGGATATTCTTGAATGACTGATACTACGATCTCGTGGGTGAGGCGGTACGCTCTTTCATTGTCGCGGGATCCCTCTCCTTGGAACATCTTTTTCATGATCATGTGTGCGCATGTGAGTTTTTCCGCATCGCTTCTTGTAATCCAGTTGTCTTTGAATACAAAAAAGCAGAAGTCTTTTATTTGTTGCTCTGCAAAATTCTCAGAGATGAAGTTTGGGCGAACTTGCATTAATTTCCCTTCCACGGCGCACAGTGATGCGTAAACAATGTTGGTGATTGCCGTCCAAATACAGGGGCTCAAAAATCCTGAATCCTTTGTAATTAAAAGTAGAAAATCATTTAGCTCTTGAATCTTTTTTAAATAGGCGAGTCTTAGTAATTTTTCGCCGTGTTCGAGCAACAATGTCCTGGTTTTTCTGGTAATGATTTCTAAGCCGATTGGTGCAAGCCCTTTGTTATTCCAAACGTCTTCTGCTATTTCTTTTTTTATGGCACTTGTATTTTGAATTGAGTTTAAAAACGTAATGCACCGTTGGATCAAATCATTAACATATTTTTCTTCTTCGTGTTCTGAGCCAGTGGGGTTGAACGCGGGAAGTGTTTTGTGAAAGTCTGGATCAGCAGACTGTATTGACGACAAAATTTCATTGATACGTTTATGCATGTTTTGCTTGGGATTGGGCTCTTTAGATTCCGTCGGTCCGCATTGAACTGTGGCTGTTGAGGGACACACTACAGATGAACAAAGTAGTAGCAACAATAATTTATTTTTCATGAATTTCCCGAACATAAAATCTTATTTCAAAGCAAAAAATGATTTTGGCAAAAAACTTAAACTCATGCAAAAAATAATTTGATGTCAAATTCGGAAAGTATTGTTGTTGGTCCACGAAGTTATTCGATTGCATCTGTTTTACGCAGCGAATCTATAATTTTGCGGATGTGATTTGGCGCTGAGTCTTTGTCTCCAATGAGCTGTCTCATAATTTCATTGGCCAAAAGAAGTTTTTCTGGATCACCAGGAATGTTTTTTGACGCCACATAGTTTTTTAATCGTGACCTTATCGACATTGAGAATTCTTTGGAGATGTGCCCTGGTCGATTTTTTCTTAATCCGCCTTCGACGGCGCACAGAGATGCATAAACGATGTTTATGGTCGAGGCCCAAACATATATTTTACTATATTTGAAAGGTTCTAGAATTTCGATGAGTTTATCATTGATTGCCTCCAGCCTTCCGTGTAATGCGAGTTCGAGGAGTTCGAAACCATGTTCCAATAAAAGGCCATTTGTTTTTAGTGCAATGATTTCGAATCCGATCTGAGCAAGCGGCCCATCAGTTAAAACATCGTTGACCAAAGCTTTTTCCAAGCCATCTGCGTTTATGCCACTTTCTAAATATTTGCTGCATGTTTTTATGAGTTTGTTAACGTACCATTCTTCTTTGTCTGGGGGCCATTCTGGGTTGTATGTTGGTGCATCGGTTGCGAGGTTGTAATCAACTTTTTGAAATTCTCTCTGAATGGCTACCGCCTGCATTTTTTTGTCTTGCCCAAAAAGTTGCTTGGGAGGAGAGACTTGTGCAGGGACATTTCCGTAGTTGTGGTTAATAACTTTTTGGAGTTGTTCCATAGAAATTAGATTCGTTGTTCTAACGAGAGGTTGGCGCTCAGAGTCGTTTGCAGGTTCTTGTGATTGGCCATTGCCGCAGTAAACTGTTCCAACAAAAGTATGTGTAGCAATCGTGCAAAGTGCAGCTGCCAAAAAATTTGTTTTCATGCTTTCCCCCAGAGAAATAAGAAATTCTCTCCGGGGGAATCATTGCACTTTTTTGTTTTCGATGAAAGGTTTTTATGTTTTCGGTCGAGTTGTTTTTATTCGTATGAGAACTGACTATTTTCATTTCTGAATTTGTCGAACATGCCGTCTTCGAGAAGTCTTGGAATTATGAAGCCACGGAGGATTGCAATAATATTGTTGTGCACGTCGGACATATTTCTGATGAGTGAGTCGGCTCTGTGGGTAAATGGAGATTTTTCGCACTTCAACGTGTCGACTGCATATTTTAACCAACGGATTGGAGCAATACTTGGCATTCTGGAAAGCTGATGAGTAACTTTCTGTGATACACAATCTGGTGTGTAACTTGGAAGTTCTCCCATCATCATGTTGTATGCGGCGTATACAATGTTGCAAAGAATGATTGAGACGATTGGTTTTATCGGTTCGACTTCCTCGGATATTGTTGGAATTATTCTTTCGCTCAGGTAGCCAAAATTCAAAATATCAATCATGCCGTGTGCGGTTTCTTTTGTTGTTAGTAGCCGTACTCTGTCGGCGATTATCTCTATGGCAACCGGCAGTAGTGGTCCCCCATTAACAAATTCTGCGACGAGTTTTTCTGCGATATCAGTTCTTCGGTTTATGTAAATTTGTTCAGCGAGTAGATCTGCGATATGGCGGACGAAATTTTTTAGTTTGGGAAATCCGCGGAAATTTTTTATTTTTTCGGCAATCTGCGGATCGATATTATAGAGAGTTCTGCTTATTTCCACCATCTGTTCTTTTGACGCTTCTCTGTCCATACGATTGTGATATTTCATTTCTGAGAATGTAATTCCACAGTGCAAGTGATTGGCGGTGAAAGTTACCATACAAAGTGCGGCGATTTTAAATGATTTCATTAGGGTTTCCTATGGTTAAAATTAAAACGTTGTCTGAGAATACTTTGCTTTTTTTAAAGCGACAAGAATTTTTTTGTGTTTAATTTTCGTCAGAGTTTTTACTGTCGGTATCAGATGTGTCATTGTTGCCATCGTGTCTATTTGCCGAAGAATGTTTTTTCTTCGGACGGTTTTTTCTGTTGTACTGGTTAATTAATTTCATGAGGCATTCGGCAAATTTTTTTTGGAGCCGTGGCAATGGTTGGGTTTGTAGTAAACTTGTGAAGTTCGGGAATAATTTTTTGGGCAATAAAGCTGTTGCTTGCAGATTATTTCCAAAATATATAGGGTCCCAAATCTCCACAACCGCGCGAACTCTTCTTTGATTGTTGTCGAAATTTTGTTGGACATGCTTTTCAATTTTCATAGTTGCAAGAAATGCGATTTCTTCAAAAGTTTCAAGTGCATAGAGATGAAGTTCGTAGGAAGATGATTTTGAAAAATCGATTGGTGTAATCGCGAATGCTTCTAACATAGAGATACATTTTTGTAGGTCGTGAAAAGACAGTCCATTTTCATCTTCCGGGCTATTTTCTATTATCGAGCAAGAAATCCCTCGGATTATTTCTTCATCCGATAGGTGGGAAAGAGCTTTTTTAAAACACTTTCTGATTGTGGCCATCGCTTTTTTTTTAGATTCTGGGTTTTGTTTGGTGGGTTCAATTTCACTTATTGTGGGAGACCAGCTAACGCTGCGGCGTGGATGGCTTGTTTCGACCTCCCCTCCGTCGTGTGCGGGAAGAACAGCAATCAATGCTGGGAAAAAAAGGCTTGCGACAATCAAAGTAGAGCGCATTTTTTAGTTGCCAATTCCGAGATCATTTTGGAGGATCGTTTTAATTCCCAAAGTATCGTGAAAAAGAGCGGCCCAAATTCCAGGGCGTGTTTCTGAAAACATGGCTCGAATGCCCGGTGATTCTGGATCTTTCGCCCAAATTGATTCTTCATTGGAAACGATTGCTTTCATACAGTCGAGCACAAGATGCTCTTTATATCCAGTTTGGGCTGCAGGACTTGTCGAAATTCTTTCGCATGCAAAGTCTGGAACGCTTTGTTGGCAAATTAAGATGAGATGATTTCGAATTTCAAGTGCTGTTTTGTGAAGGATGTGATCTTTGTTTTTTAGTGCGGATTCCAATTCAGCAATGAGTCGTGAATAACGCTTGTGAGCGCCTTCATTTGCGGTGAGTGCCTGTGCAATAAAATTTGGTTTTTCGGATCCTGAAATATTTCTTGTCGGTGACATTAATTCTGCAAGTTTTTTGTCAGCCAAGCCGCGATCATAAATTTTATCTGTAAGATCAAGAAAACCAAGGATTCTGTCTCTTTGATGCCCTGACCTTTTATCCTTTTTGCCAGTTGATTCGAGATGTAATGTGAATACAAAGATTCCGGCGACGACAACAATGGCGATTGAATGCAACTGCTTCATGCGAAGATTCCCCCCGAAAAATTATTCTAGTGATGACGTTACCACTTTCTGTGGCA
>JABIAA010000120.1 GCA_018656485.1 bacterium
AAAGTTGCCTACAATGCACTGGAAGTCGCAAATCAATGCAACTGGCACAAATTCTGGAAATCAACACTGTTTGACTACTTTATAATGCGGCGGCATAAAACAGATTTGTCCGATGACATCCATTTGTATTCGTTGGCTCCGCTGGTCAATGTTGACTTTGGGCCAAACCCATGCGAAAACGAACTTCGCCACCTTCACCAGATGTGTTCTGGATACTGGGAATGTCGTGTCGATTATCCAATGCAATACGAAAGTCACATAAAAAAGCTTTTTGAAAGAATTTCGACCAACCTAGACTTAAGCCACTGCACCTATGAAGAGCTTTCAAAAGCGAAAGTTTTTTTGACTTACATGACGCAAGTTTTTAAGGAGCTTGTCGCAGAACAAGAAGCAGCAAAACATAACGTAAAACAAACTCACGAAACTTGTACAACACCAAACACCAGGGAGGCCCCAGAGACACAAACAAGATAAATAATCACCGTGTTGATAAATTTTCAAAATACAAAATCTTTGGGGAAAAAATGAAAACAAATATTCACGTAAATTTATTAGTTATTGCCTCACTTGCAGGAACTTTCAACTGCGTAGCAAATGGAAAATACGACACCATTCGCAGAGGAATTGTTGGAGCAATTAAAAAAATAAACGATGAGAGTTTCAATCTAGACATAAAAAAGGTAACCAAACTTCACCGAGAATTTCATCCATTGCTAAAGCAAGTTGGCAATGCATTGAACAATATCGACGATGAAACATGGTACGAAAGAAATTTGTACCAACATTTTGTAATCACGCACGACCCAAGTAATTCTGACAACCCCGTTTTTCATCCACTGAAGCCAATCATACCATTCACAGGGCCAAAAACGATTATGCTATATCCAATAGACATAAGATCATCCATTCCTACCCTGGTTTTTGATATTAATAATGGATACTACAAAAGCGACTGCGACAAGGTTTGTAGAGCATTTCACGTTGCATCGATACACTACGAAAGTATTTTAAACAACAGCGCTGAAGAACTCGAATCCGCAATTGATTATCTAGAAGAAAAACTTGCAGTAATCGCATCCGCAGAGCTTGGAAGCAATGTTGGGTTCCGTGGTCCAAACACTGTTGAAACAAGCTCGCTGGACAAGAATTTTCTCAAATCGATTCTTCCAGACGGTAAAATTGAACCATGCGATGCAGCAATAGAATTCGGTTCATTGCTCAAAGAAGTCGCGGAGGCCTTGGCTAACACGGAAGATGTTTGGGGCAATAACCTCGAACAACACTTTGCTCCCACATATGACCCTGACAACAAAAGAGGAATTTTAAATCCATGGCGCCCAATCAAAAACCTCATTGGAGGACTCACTGCCGCAAGCATGAGAAACTCATCCGTCGAAATGTCTCCAGACTACGTAAGCCAACTTCTAAAAATGGCCATTCGTGAGGCCAAATACATAGAAAAAGACAGCGACTCTTTGAGGCAGACGATCAAGTACCTTCAAAACAAACTTGTAATCATCGAGCGTGCAAAACATGGTGAAGACGTCAGCTTCAGAGGTCCTCGTACTTACGCAACAAGTGCATCTAAAACAAAAATTTCAGAGGACCTTCTTGATTAAATTTCACGAACCACAATAAAAACGATGGACGGTCTCGCAGATTTTAGCGAGGCCGTCCATACAAAAAACATTTTTTAATCTTGGGGAAGAAAAATGAAATTAAACAAATTCAAAAAACTTTGCGCAGCTGCGTTGCTTTTGTCCGCTGGACACTGCATGGCAATGCCAACAGCAGACCGAAACTCTTTGGAGCAAGAACTGCGGGAGGCTGCAGAACAAACTTTAATTGCTGCCAACAAATGTGACTGGAATAAACACTGGAAAGACAATCTGTCGCACCACTTTCAGCGACGTGTAATTAAACATAACGGAGAGCTTCAATTCGTTAAAGAAGAATATTATATCTCTGCATTGACACCACTCATCGATGTCCCAGATCAAACAATCAAAATAAGAGATTTACATTCAATGTGTGATGGGGGATGGACCATATCCTATGATGCTCCCAACAACATGGAAGGTGCCGTCAAAGAACTTTTTGGCATGATCTCCACGGGTAAAATCTATTTCGGTCACTGCAGCGATGAACAACTCTGCAATGCCAAAGATTTCCTAAATCACATGGCAGCAGTCTTCGTAAGTCTATCGGAACAACCAGACGGTCCGGAGAAAGCTTACATTGATGAAGTCGCAAAACTTTATGGATACTCAGAATTATTAACATCTCAAATTAACAAAGAATTCGATGAACATTCTACAATGGGATGGGAAGAAGTCGGACAAAAAAAATCCAACTTAATCTTTGAGTTGTTGATATTTTTCAAAGAAACTTTAACTGAAAAACATTATGGATATGACCAGTTCTCAATTCCAAGCAACGAACACCCACAAGGCATAATTGAAACATTCTTAAGCGCAATCGAATCAGACGGATATTGTTGCTACCGTGACGTGCAAGGTCTTCTCGGAATAATCGAAGGTTACAACTTCATTAAACATCCATGCGACATAACAACTTTGAAAGATGCAACTGAATGGCTATCTTACTTCTACCACTATCTAGCATCATCAAAATCTGATTCTACGTTTGGAATTTGATTTAACAAAAAGGCAGGGCTGCATCTTCAATGGCGCGGCCCTGCTTTACTTGACTATAAAAACGAATCCAATTGGATTAATTTAAAAATTTGCTCCGAGGTTTGCCCAGGCTATCCACTCCTTTGCCCATGCATTGTTTGACGCAAGAACATCGCGGCCAAAGCCGGCACCAAAAACAATTGGGTATTTGCAACTTTCAACGGCGTACCCCATTGATGCATGCATTGCATAAACAATTGTTCGCGGCGTTTGAATCGAACTCATGAGCAGCGATGTCGAATTTATTGCACGCTCTGCGGCCGGTGCATTTTCAAGTCCCTTGAGTGAGTAACCGTCAGTTTGATAATCGAAAGTGTTTGCTGATGAGCTGTCATAGCTATAATCGGCAACAGCGTAAGTATCGTTGTCCCACTCAATGACTTCAGCTTTTTCTTGGTCACGGAATAAAATCGAACCACCAATTTCAAACCTCAAGCGTGAATTGTCATACGCAAACCCACCAACAACATCAAGTTGATGCCCAGGCGTTATGCGGTATTTTTTAGTCAGAACATTCGCAGCTGGAAACAATGTTGTTGAGCCTTGTTTTCCCATCAAAATGTAGTGCGGCCACGCGGGCATCGATCCGCCAGCATACTGAAAATATGGAGCTCGTGTTTCGTCACCAGCAAAAAGATATCGATACTTTGCGCGTGCAACAATTTCAAAACGTGACTCACATGTTTCGGAAAGTGCAGCATGCGCGCTTACACCACAACTGAATCCCCAGTGCCTTCCGTTGCCAACCGTTGGTTCAAACTTGAACTCGCCAGTTGGTTCAGTCCCGAGTGGAATAATCACTCCAGCCGAACCATCAACATATCCCTGCGGCCTGTCACAAAACCGAAAGTGGACAGAAAACCCCGGGTTCCCTAGATCAAGTTTCTTTTGATCGTCAGTCGTGACTTTCATTTTTGCTAGAGCACTTTGCGCATTGCCGGCACTGTCGTCGCCAGAAACATTTCCAGCCAGAAAATCTAACAACGAAACTGTTGTTGTCGTTCCAGGCAAAGTTGCCTCGCGTGCGATATCCAAAATCGATTTGGGACTGAGCCTTGTTTTCGATTCAGCAAATGGCATTCCAAAGCGAAGTCCAAGCCGGGAGCAAGCCCCCCCAAGCTTTTGGTGATACTCAACCGTTCCGCCAAAAGCACGACGCCACGGTCGCATTTGCACACGATCACGAAGTCCAACGTCGGACGCAGAACTTTGTCCATGGTTGTGGATCAAATCCAGAGTGTGAAGCAACTCATTCGAGTTGGTTGGGTCGACACCGATGTAGTCGTTATTTTTTCCTGTCGCGGCATTCGACATTCCAAAATATTCCGCTAGATTTTTTTCGTTCAAAACTTCGTGATAAAATCCTGTGAATTGCAACTTCCCGTTGATCCGCTCCGCAACAGGAAGCGCAAGTTGTTGATCAAGTAAAGTTTCACGCAATGCTGCATGCCACCCGGGTGAAGTCATCGTGAGATGCGCCTTCTCGACGTAGGTCATCCCAGAGGCTGTGGTCGAAACCAAACACAGCGCCGCTAAAAATATGCGTTTCATTTTTACGCCTTTTTACTTGCCCCGGCAGTCACTCTCTTTCTTGCAGTTCTAATGGGTTTCTTTGGTGAAGGAACAGTGGCTGAGGTCTTCTTTCTGGTTTTCGGAGTGCTTTCCTTTTTTGCCACAAGAGTCTTTTTCTTTGCAACGCTTTCGGTTTTGGCTTTCTTTTTCGCAGGCACTTTTGCTTTAGCCACCCTCTTCACCGGGGCCTTCGCTGCAGCCACTTTTGCAACCTTTGTCTCGGGTTTTGCCGCAGCCTCAAGTTGCTTGTGCTCAACGGACCCTTCTTTCATCTTTTCGTCACGGGTATTTTCTACGAATTCTATTTTTTCTTGCAGATCTTCTTCGACTTTAAGAATCGAATCGAGAAGCTCGCGCTGCCATCGAAAAAATTGCGCACGTCGTGAACCAATCGACCAGATATCAATCGCGTTATCCAAAACCTCTTGTCCAAAACTTCCGTACTGTTGCGGATCTTTTTTCGCCTCGTTGTACGCGGACTTAACAAGTTTTGCAACATCTTTTTCGTGGGCATTCCCCTGCCAATGCACAGCATTGTTCAAAACAATAAAAAGATCGGCATAGCCGGATCCTAAAGTTTCTGGAAGCAGAAATTCCATCTTGACGTGATCCAAAAATGTATCGAACTCAGCTTCGGTCAAAACCCTTTGCTCGGCGTTACATCGTCGCACTCCGTGTTGAACGATCCACCACCCCGACGCACACAAAACACATGCAAGCGAAATGTTGCACATAACGGCCCATAGCCGTGAAACCTCAATTTTCATTTGCGTAATCCCTCTTATCGGATTCAATTTCTTTGATATTCCCGTCAATTATCGGATTCATGTACGTCGGAAAAAATCCACGCGATCGAACAAGTTGAACAAATGCTAACGCATCGTCATATGACTGTTTCGATTGAATTCCGTTTCCCCAACGCGAAGATTTCAAAGGCTCGGTAGTTGCTTCAACAATAAAAATTGAGTGGAGTGGAAAAACAAAGTTGTTCCACTCGGACGCATGCAATATTTCGTGGTAGGCATGTAATTTTTTATACGCGTCTACAAGTGTTTTTCGATAAAGTAAAATTGCATCGTATTTTTTATTGTTATCTCGCCACATCGCTCGCGCTTCAGAGAAAGGCTTTGTAGCTGTTTTACAGTCGATTCGAAACTCATCTTCTTTTTCATCGCTGTATTCTGGCACATCGATTACCTCGACCTTCGCAAGCGAATCCTCAAGTTCATTCGCAAACTTTGTCCAGGTCACACCCGTATTTTTTCGAGGATCATTTGCAAATGGGCCGACATAGCGACGGCGCTTTGAACTTGGTCCAGGCTCATCTTTCTCGAGTTTCTTTGCGGTTTTTTTATACCAGTTGTAGTACTGATCGCGATTGTCGGAGGTGTACGGAAAGCTTTTGTAAACCCACTCGACGAGTTCGAAAAACACAGTCCAGTTTTCAGGGGTGTCCCAGGTGAAATCAATCCGCTCGTAAGATTTTTGAATCATGTTTTCGAGCTGACGGTAAAGCTGGTCATCAATCTTTGTGAGATCCGTTGCTTTGGCGGCGCGAACAAGATATCGAAGAAGTCGTTTCGTTCCTTCGCGGAACATGAGCTGCTCGATCCAGTCGTCACCAACCTCCTGAGAAATTAGCCCTTGAACCAGGCGAAGGATTTTGACATCGTTCGACTTCCCGGAAACTTTCTGGGTGATGATGTCGACAACTCGCTCGCCACCCTCCTGGCTGATAATTTCTGCGCTCTTGTGGTTTTTCGCAGGTCCTTGGTAGACC
>JABIAA010000121.1 GCA_018656485.1 bacterium
CGCAGCACAGATTTTCAATATTCACGAGCAATTCGTGACGCCAGAACAGCGAAGCATCGGCAAGCGCATCAACTTCAGCATCATCTACGGACAAACCGCCTTCGGCCTTTCGAAGGCGCTTAAGATCAAATTGTCGGAGGCAAAAAATTACATCGAAGCCTACTTTACACAGTACTCTGCGGTGAGGCCATGGATGGAGGCGACAGAAAAGCTGGCAAGGGAAAATGGATTTGTCGAAACTTTGATGGGGCGCCGGCGATACATTCCAGGGCTCAAAGAAAAAAATAAGCACCTCTATGAGGCTGCACGGCGAGCTGCAATCAATACCGTTATCCAAGGGACCGCAGCGGAAATTATCAAGAAATCGATGATCGAGCTGAACCAAATCATCAAGGAAAAGTTTCCAGAAAGCGCTCTGCTGCTACAAATCCATGATGAACTTGTCATTGAATGCCCAAAAGAAGACGCCAACCAGCTATGCGAAATCGTAGGGACAACCATGCGCTCGGCAGTCGACTGGGAAGTAAAACTCGAAATTTCTACAAAAATCGGCGATAATTGGGCAGACGTAACCAAATGATCAAGCTGCTTTGACATTTCGGTGAAATGTGTTCACAATTATGTGTGTTCCGGAGAGACACGATGATGTCAGACCGTGGGAATCAGTCCTGCGAGTTGTCTCCCCGATCTTTTTGATGTCGCAAACGTGTTTCTACAGAGGGTTCGCAAATGGCAACGAGTAAAAGCGGTGGGTCTACAAATAACGGTCGTGATAGTCAGAGCAAAAGACTTGGCTGCAAACGCTTCGGCGGAGAATCTGTAAGCGCGGGATCAGTTCTGATCCGACAACGTGGAACAAAGTTTCATGCTGGCTCAGGTGTGGGCAGAGGAGGAGATGATACCCTTTTTGCATTGGTGAGTGGTACTGTACAGTTTAGTACGGGTTTTAGGAGAAGGACATTTGTCTCTGTTTTGCCAGAGTAATGTTTCAGTTGCTCTTGTTCTTAGGGCTTTATAATTTTTCTGCGGAGTTCCGATCATGATCGACTTTTTGAAGTACCGGTATGCGTGTATGGTTGTTTCAGCCGTACTTCTTGTTTCGGGCGCAGCTGCCTTTTTTTACAAGGGAGGCTTTCGCTACCATATAGAATTTGAAGGCGGAACTGAAATTCTCTTAGCATTCGAAAAGCCAATAGAAATTAGTGAACTACGTACGGCAGTCGACGAAAAAAAATGGGGCACAAACCAAATTCAAAGTATTGGATCTGATAGCCAAGAATTTCTTGTTCGCATCGGACTTCAAGATCATGACATCGAAGACAGCTTCAAGAAAACTCTTTCAAAGGCAATCGACAACACTGTAACAATCAGAAGTATTGAGCAGGTTGGCGCTGAGGCAGGGAAAGAAGTAAAAACAAATGCGATCATAGCAATTCTACTTTCGCTTCTCGTGCTGCTTTTGTACCTTTCGATTCGTTCGAAGTTTGCATATGCAACTGGAGCCGTCGCGGCATTGGCCCATGACTTGTTGATCATCGCAGGATTTTTGATTGTGACTGGAACACCGGTATCTCTCAATGTTTTGGCAGCGGTCGTTGTCATTTTGGGTTACTCACTGAACGACTCGATTGTTATCTTCAGCAGAATTCGAGAAAACATTGGCAAACTGCGAGGCCGTTCAAGCTATGAAATTGCAAATGTAAGTCTTAACCAGACTCTTAGAAGAACGTTACTGACAAGTTTTTCGACATTTGTATCTGTGCTAACGCTGTATCTTCTTGGTGGAGAGGCGCTACACAGTTTCGCACTTGTCACACTTGTGGGAGTTATTTTCGGAACGTATTCGTCAATTTACATTGCGAGCCCAGTAATGCTCGCGCTTAACCAAGAAGCTTTATAGGCTGTCCCTTTCCCACAATTATCGTTTAGCACATACAAGCAATTAAACAATGGGACGCCCTGTTTCGTAACTTTCTGATGGCCACGTCTGGCCAAAGGGGTTCTACATTTTAAGACGGTTGTTTGGGGGAACTATGTGTACGTATACAAAGATGGGATATCACAATGGACGCACATGATAAGAAAAATTTAACTATGAAAAAAGATACAGATACAAAAAATACAAAGAAGACTCCGGAGAAACCTTCGGACTCAATTAGGCCAGTAGAAAAACCAGTACTGCGACGCAGCACCACAAGGCGTGTGCCAAGAAAAGGACACGTCGGCAGGCCGCCGGCTGCGGACAAAGCGACTGACAAAAAAGAAACATCGACAACTGCAGCGCCAACAACAAGTCATACAAAGCCGCCAGCCCCAGTAAAAAAGGAAGTTGTACAACTTCCTCCACTAAGCTCAATGAATGTGCAAGAACTCAAAGAAATGAACATCACAAAACTCATTGAATATGCAGAGAAGCACAACATTGCCGATGTTGCATCACTTAAAAAACAAGAAATCATTTTCAAAATTCTTGAGTCACAATCCGAAAAGCGGGTTGAAATTTATGGCGAAGGAATCTTGGAAAGATTGCCAGACGGCTTTGGCTTTCTGCGATCACAAAAGTTTAACTACGTTCCAGGGCCAGACGACATTTACGTCTCGCCAATCCCAATCAAAAAATTCGGACTTCGGTCTGGAGACTTGGTCAAGGGCGTCTTGAGAAAACCGAAAGAAGGCGAAAAGTACTTTGCCCTTCAGCGCGTTGATGAGGTCAACTACACGACTCCAAGTTCAAACTCACATAGAACCGTTTTCGAAAACTTAACCCCACTGTTTCCCGATGATGCATTCAACCTAGAGCATGATCCAAGAGTAATTTCGACACGGATCCTGAACATTCTTGCCCCGATCGGAAAAGGACAACGTGGACTTATCGTTGCTCCGCCAAAAACAGGTAAAACTGTTTTGATGAAGGAAATCACGAACGCCATCATCGAGAACCATCCAGAATCAAAAGTGATTGTTCTTCTCATCGATGAGCGTCCAGAAGAAGTAACTGACATGCAACGTTCGGTTAAGGCCGAAGTTGTCAGCTCAACCTTCGACGAGTACGCAACACGACATGTCCAAGTTGCAGAGATTGTTCTCGAAAAAGCAAAGCGGCTTGTCGAGTGCGGCCATGACGTTGTCATCCTTTTAGATTCGATCACTCGTCTTGCTCGTGCTTACAACACGCTGGCACCGTCTTCCGGAAAAGTTTTGACTGGTGGAATGGACGCCGGGGCGCTACAACGTCCAAAGCGTTTCTTCGGAGCAGCAAGAAATGTCGAAGAGGGCGGATCGCTTACAATCATCGCAACAGCACTTGTTGAAACTGGATCCAGAATGGACGAAGTTATTTTCGAAGAGTTCAAGGGAACCGGTAACATGGAAATCCACTTGACCAGAAAACTTTCGAACCGACGAATCTACCCTGCGTTTGACATCTTGTCCTCCGGAACACGTCGTGAAGACTTGTTGTTCGATGACATGACACTACACAAGGTCAGGATTCTTCAGAAGTTCTTAGGCAGTATGAACACAATTGATGCAATGGAATTCTTAATCGACAAGATGAAGAAGCTCAAAAGCAACGAAGAGTTCTGGGCATCAATGAACAGTAAAAAGAAATAACAAAATAAAATTTGCCTTTAGTTCGCTCCAGCAAAAACGTATTTGTTGGAGCGGCTATTTTCTTCTACCATCACCAGAAAACTTTCGAATCAGAATTTTATCCTGCGTTTGATATTCTTTCATCC
>JABIAA010000122.1 GCA_018656485.1 bacterium
AAGCCAGAACAACCTCGAAACTCTGACAGCACAACTGAAAACCGACTTCCCAGAGGGTATCTACAAAGTCAAATCGCAAGTCGTAACAACCAGAGCAACTAAATACTCCAGGGCCACACAAGCTCACTTGCTTGTCGCCGCAGGAAAAAACAAAGTTGCCGTCATGGCATTCGGCTTGACACAAGCACAACAATACACCGTAGGCACTGATTACTACAAACTGTACACAATGACCGACATGGGCGAAATCTACGACATCGCAATTTCGCCTCACTCAATAAAAGGTCATATCGCAGTCGGTGGACAAGGGGGAGTTTCACTTCTTAGAACCGCCGCATCCGGGCTTGGGTGGGATGCAATTCCTACCGACCTGACAGTCGACAGCCTGAACGCTGCGACGTTCAAGAGAATCTACACCGCCGAACCTGTGTACCGCCTTCACTGCGACGCCAACACAACAGCACCGCTTCTCCATTTCGCAGTCGATAAATCCATCTACACAATTCCTTTGACCGCAGCCAACCTAACCGACGCAGCAATCACCACGGCACTTCCAACAGCAACGCAAGCCGTTGTTGCAGGAACACCAACAACGTTAACCGCGTCTGAGCGCATAACCGACTTCGCAATTGTATCTGATGCGGATACCCTAAGCCTGTTTGCAGGCTACTTTGTCGGAACAACAAAACGCCTCTTCTATCAAAAGTTGGACGGCGAAGCAGGCGATGGTGTCGAAATCAAGAGCTCAGGCTACGGCTCAAGCGCAATGGAAGGGAATTCTCTCGGGGCAATATCGCAAATAAGCCTCGTAGAAAATGCACGTGGCACTGCGGCCGCTGCCGACACCCAGGACATGGAGCTCAACGTTTTGGCCTCTGACATCGATGATGACACCTGTAAGTTCTACAGATTCGCCGTTGAAACCGCCACAGCCGCTGCGACAATTGTTGCAGCCAGAATCAAGAGGCTCTACCAAGTAACACTTGCAACAGACTCAACACTCACTGACCACTGGCTAGACCTTGGACGCGCTCGCGGGAACTTCTATGCTGACGGCCTGTTCATGCTTCACACCATGCCACATCACCTTGGCCGCACGGACTGCGTCAACAAGATCTCAATGCAGAACCGCGCACTAAGAGGTATGAACGCAGCACTTTACACGGCGCTTGGAACTGACTACACAACAACCCCAACCAGAACCGCAGCACTCGTCAAAGCAACCGAAGCATCGATGGATATCCACAAAGCCACAACGGACATTTATGTTTCGCCAATAGAACACATAAGTGCAACGGGAAGCTGGATGACAACAGTGATCAGCACAACGGCTGGTAGCGTGCGAGTTAATGAGTAATCTGGAATAAATCTTTACTGGGCCGCAAAATTCCTCTAGGTTGGCCACCGAGGAAGGCGGCCCAGTTTCGGGCTGTGTAAAGCAAATAAAAAAAGGAGAATTTAGGATGAACAGAACTCTACGCATGGCGGCCATGACGGGTATAATTGCCCTGTTCGCGGCCTCTCATGTCAAGGCAACTATTTTCAGATCAAACCATTTCCGAGGTCACGACTTCGGCAGTGGAACAATGATTCCAGAAGACCGAGACTCACTCATCGGTGCATCGTGCGAAATTGGTTCTGCAACAAATTGTCGTGACGCCGACAAAGAAAAAGTAAGCGTCTTCAATGTCTACGGCGCCGAACAAGATGCCATCGCAATGTTCATGAATCCAATCACCGCACCACCAGACGCTGAAAACGTACAAAACCTCTTTAAGGTTTTCAGTAAAGCAACGGTCAATGGCGAAACCGGCCGCATGTCTGTCGACGGAAAAGTCGAAGAAAAGACATTCACGGTCTGGGGGAAATGGAAGCTGCCTAACACCACGACACAAGGAAGTTGGTTTGTTGATGTTTACGTCCCAATGAAGTCGATGAACTTCACCGACGTTGTTTGGACCGACTTGACCACAGGGAAATTCCCAGGTGATGCCGACGTACAAACAGATATTACGGGACGAATAGCAGCAGCCTGTACCGCCATTAGCTCACTCGACATTGGCGACTGCTCGGAAAGCGGAGTTGGCGACATCACAGCATTCCTCGGATGGTCCAACGACTACCCACAAGAACGCGACAAACTTAAGAACGTTCACTTCAATGCAAAAATTGGTGTCAGCTGCCCAAGCGGAAAACAACGTGACGAAAACATATTGTTCAGTACCGCCTTCGGTTCCGATGGTGCATGGGGAATTCCTGCGTACCTCGGCCTCGACCTTGGTTTTGAACACAGCTTCCAACTCGGTGGCTCTGTTGACTTCCTCTACCTCTTCGATCATGAAAGCACCTACAGAATGAAGACCAACACATACCAAACCGACTACCTTCTTCATTCACAAGGAACCGCAACAAAAAACCACGGTGCAACATGGAACTTCAACGTCTACGGCGCACTTGCACCAAAAGAAAACAAAGGACTTTCCGCCAGCGTCGGATATCGCTACATCAAACACGATGAAGACGAACTTACACCAACAAGCGATTCATTCGATTCAACAACTGTAAACACTGCGAACGATCTCAAAGAATGGGCTTCGCATGACATCCTCATCAGCGCTCAGTACGACGCTAGCTACAAAAATTCCGACAAGAGAATCACACCACTCATAGATATTTTCGCGAAGATTCCTATCACCGGAAAACGTGTTGTATCAGGCTATACATTTGGTGGATCTCTCTCGATAACTTTCTAGACGCACCGCAGCACAAAAAAGAATCCCTCGGCTTCAACCCCGGGGGATTTCTTCATTGCGGGTTAAGCCCGCCTGCGGACAGGAAGGCTCAGCCTTCCTTTGCTAAAGCAACTGATTTTTCAGCCAACAGTGGTTCAATAATTTTTGGAGCCTGCTCTTCTTCCACAACGTTCTCGGCAACTTCGATGTCATCTTCTTCTGGCGGAATTCTCTGACCATCGGAAGAAAAGCCACCATGCGTGTCGTGCCGTTCGTCAGCAAACAAACTTGGCGTGTCGCTTAAGTCAACCGTGGGTCCAGGCTGAGCCTGGCCATTTAGTTCGTCTTGTTTGTCGCGCGCCATGGCTTTTAACTTTGTTTCGCGAAGCGCATCAAAAATAAGTTCTGCCTTGCCCTTGATCCCATCATCCTGCTCGCCTTCGAGAAAGAAAACTTCTCCTGAGACAACCGCATCTTCGGCGTTCTCAAAAAAGCTGACTGGATACATGTGCCCAACAACTTTTAGGTAGCTTTTGAATCGTTGGCACAGTGACCAGTAGATGTCATCGAGGTCGTCGTACTGCGTCAGGATGCCGCGCACAGCAAGTTGCTGTGCGAGATAGCCAACTCTTGTAAACGACGGAATGATACTTTCAAATGATTGTTCGCACCAGACCGTCTTCCCAAGACAAAGCTCAACAAGTCGGACTGAGACCTGGCGAAGTCTTTCACACCACTCCGTGTGGTTCAAAAGTGGACTTTCCGGATTTCGAAACTGGTCGTGTGCAGCGGTAGAAATTTCACGAGCCGCCTTGGCAAAGAAGTACGTTGGCTCTGCAGAAAGTTGATCTTTGTGATTTGTGAAATGGTCGACCATCCTGCGCTCAAGGTCTTTGCGAAGAAACTCAAGCGAGTAGGTCATGCTTTGCTCCGGCTCAAAATATCTCGCAAGAAATTCTGGCAACGCTTCGAGAATATTGTGGGTTACCGAATCTTGAAGAGCTTCGCAACCCTTCATCTTGTTGTAAAAAAGTCTGAGGCAGGTGTACGCCGATTCCATGTCGAGTGAAACCTCGGATCCCATTTTTGTAAAATCTAAAAAACTAGAAGCGTCGAGTTCTAGCTCGGAAGACTCGACAGTGTTAAACATGTTCTTTACGTATCGAACAACAGTCTCAGAATGACGCGCCTCTTTCATCAATCCGCCGCCAGGAAACGCCTTATCGAAGATCAATGGCGAATCGCTAACGGAATCCGACCCGAGAAAGTGTTCCCGCGCAGATGAATCGATAAGAACCCCGACATCCGCAAAAACTCTTGCTGGTGCAGCGCACAGTAAAATTGAAGCGGCAACAATAGTGAGCTTTTTCATTTCCATGCCCTCCCCCATGTGATAAACTGGAATGAATTTAAAGTTTGCCTTTTGAAAAATTTTAACAGCATTCACTAGACCGTTTCAAGCAAAATAGAATTCTTAGGAGCAACAATGCCCTTGTTCCGCTACCTTTCTTTTAACCGACATGGCAAGAAGATTTCCGGGACCGTTGACGCAGCCTCACTCGAAACCGCAAAGGAAGTCCTTCGTATGCAAGGGCTGCTGCCAGTCGAACTAGAACCAGCCGAGCACAGCACCAACACATCGTTCTTCAGCAAGCTGCTCGAAGTTAGCATTCCGCCAGAGAGTGTTGTCGTTCTTACTCGCCAGATGGCTGTAATGCTAAAGAATGGAATTCCACTACTCAAAGTCATCGAGATGTTGGTCGACCAATCCGAGGGGAGACTACGAAGAATTCTCATCGAAGTCAAAGACGACGTCAAAGAGGGAGTTTCTTTCGCAGACGCACTCGAAAAACATCACAGGGTTTTTTCGAGCGTCTACTGCCAACTCGTACGAGCTGGAGAAGCCAGCGGGAAACTTGATATCATCCTTGGACGGCTGACGGGACATCTCGAACGAAGCAATGCGATCAAAAAGAAAATTTCAAAGGCTCTCGCATATCCAATCTTTCTTCTATCATTCGCAGTCTCGGTCATTGTTGGAATCGTAACTTTCATCATCCCACCAATCGCTGACATGTTCATAAAATCAAATGTAGAGCTCCCTGGAATCACCAAGGCAATGTTAACGGTGTCATCGTTATTTTCCGGCTACTGGCCAGTCCTGCTTGTAAGCTCAATCGCACTACTCATCGGTTTTATTGCTTGGAAAAAAACTGCGTACGGTCAGCATGTCATCGACAAGATATTCATCAAAACGCCAATCGTTAAAAAACTTTCAAAAACCAAAGCTGTCGTCCAGTTCAGCCAAACCCTTGGGATGCTCCTCGAGGGCGGCGTCAATCTTTCCGAAAGTTTGCGGATCGTCTGCAATGTCGTCGACAACGGCATCCTAAAAAAATCTTTAAACGAAGCACGCGACAGCATCATCAAGGAGGGAAAGATTGCAAAGCACTTGAAGGAAACCGGAATCTTTCCACCCATCGCAACATACATGATCAGCACGGGCGAACAATCCGGAAGCTTGGGCAGCATGCTGCTTAGCGTTGGAAAAGATTACGAAGAAGAGTTAACAGAAACCATTGATCGCTTGATCGACAAAATCCCGAAAGTTATGACATTTGTAATGGCGGGGGTTGTGCTTTTGATCATTCTTTCGATATTCTTGCCAATAACACAAATGGGGCAAATAGCCGGTATTTAAAAGGAGATCTAATGCAACTCCACAAACAGGGGTTTTCTCTTGTTGAGATAATGGTCGTCATGGTCATTCTTGGTTTTTTGGCAACACTGATCGTTCCAAGAATCAACACGTACATGGAACGACAACGTGACGAACGCGCACGCATAATGTTAAACCAATTGAAGAGCTCGATCGCAATGTACAGCGCAGACGTCGGACACGCGCCGACACGA